>NZ_CADFEO010000013.1:0-235281 GCF_902833075.1 Burkholderia sp. BCC0405 | reverse complement strand
ATGACCATAGCGAGTCGGTCCCACCCCTTCCCATCCCGAACAGGACCGTGAAACGACTCTACGCCGATGATAGTGCGGATTCCCGTGTGAAAGTAGGTAATCGTCAGGCTCCCTTAGCCAAGAACCCCCGCCCGAAAGGCGGGGGTTTTTGCATTGGGGCCGCCGAACGGCGTGCGCAGCACATGCCGGACGTGTTGGCGGGCTAGCGCCTGTGACCTGCGCGTATCTCAGCCTCAATTCTCCGTCGCGGTTTAGCGAGGAGCAGATTACCGGGGACTGACGGAGGCCGATGCGGGCATGAAACTCGCAGACCTGTATCGCAAGCACGATATATCGGATGCGAGGTTCTTTGTTCGGCAACACCATCGACCAGATGCTGCTCGAAGGTGAACCCTTGCAGGACATCGCTAACAACCGCCGAGTACGCGCCGCACTGCTGGCTCGTCATCTGTACGATTGTCCCCGGCTGGACTGCCGGCCCATGCGCGTGCGCAGGCACACTCACCTGCGGGCTTGGCACGCCTGACCGGCCCCCGGTTTCCGCACCTGACCAGCCCGGTCAGCACAAAACTGCAGCAGTTCCTACAATGCCATCCGCTCGCGTAGTTCCCGCGCCTGCCGTCGCGACACTTCCACCTCGCTGCCGTCATCCAGCGTCAGGTCATAGCCATCGCCGATGCTCGGCGTGACCCCACGAATGCGCCGCAGGTTGATCAGCGTATTGCGGTTCGCACGGAAGAACAGTTCCGGCGGCAGCCGCGCCTCCAGCGCGCTCAGGCTGCGCGTCAGCAGCGCATTCTGGTCGCGGAACCACAGTCGCGTGTAGTTGCCGTCCACCACCAACCTGCGGATCTCGGACACCGCCACGAACCAGCAGCGTTCGCCTTCGCGCACGAACACCTGATCCTGCGCGCCCAGCATCGTGCGCGGCATTGGCCCCTCGACTGCCTTTGCCTCGCGCTGACGTGCGCGCTGTAACGCTTCCAGCAGGCGAGGCGCTTCCACTGGCTTGACCAGGTAGTCCAGTGCGTTGGCCTGGAACGCGCGCACGGCATAGGTGTCGTAAGCGGTGACGAACACCACGGCAGGCACCGTGTCCACCCCTTCCAGTACATCGAAGCCGCTGCCGGAAGGCATTTGTACATCCAGCAGCACCAGGTCCGGTGCCAGCGTGGCAATTGCATCGCGCGCAGTCGGCACGTCATCGGCCTCACCCACGCATTCCACCCATGGCAGCATCGACAGCAACGTGCGCAGTTCCTGCCGCGCCAATCTCGCATCGTCGACGATCAACACGCGCAGCGGTGCACTCATTGCGGAATCTCCACGATGGCCTGCATACGCTCTTCCACCGACTGCAGGGCAAAGCGCCCGCGCGTGCCTAGCTGTGCGCGCAGGTAGGCGAGGCCGACACCATGACCATGGGTTTCAGGGCTACCCGTGCCGATCGGATTGTCCACCTGCAGGCGCAGCAGGCCATCGTCCAGCGTGGCGCGGATACGCACTTCGCCACCGCCCGGGCGAGTGGCGATGCCATGCTTGATCGCGTTCTCCACCAGCAACTGCAGCGCCATCGCCGGCAACTGGGCCTGCCCGGTCCCGACAGCGATGTCCCTGCGCACCCGCAAGCGCTGCTCGAAGTGAATGGCCTCGATGGCCAGATAGTCGTCCACCACCGCGAGTTCCTCGGCCAGCGTTACCTGTTCGCTGCGGTTGTGGGCCAGCGCATGGCGCAACGTGCGGGACAGACGGGTGGCCATATCGCGCGCACGCTCGGGGTCTTCCAGGATCAGCGCGCGCAGGTTGTTCAAGGCATTGAACATGAAATGCGGGTTAAGCCGAGCGCGCAATGCGTCACGTTCCAGCGCACTGCGCTCGGCCTCGGCGCGCAGTCGAGCCAGTTCGCTGTGGCGGGCGTGGCGCAGGCCGTGCAGGCCAGCCCACAGACCCGTCCACAGCAGCAGAACCAGCGCGGTGTTCATCCAGTACACCAGCACCGACGACAACTGATAGTCGGCATGTCCGCCCCGCAGTTGCACCCAGCGCAGGGCTAGCGCCGGCAGCAGCAGTGCCGCCGTTACTGCCTGCGCCACGCTGGTGCCGACCACCACGCCGGCGGTCAGCTTCAACACCAAGCTGCCCAGGCTGCCGTTCCACCAGCCCTGGCGCAACGCCATCGAGCGCAGCGCACCGCTGCACAGCCACAACGAAATCGCCAGACTCAAGCTGATCAACACCGCACCGCTGACGACTTCGCCGTCGGTGAAGCGGCTGCCCGCCCACAGTCCGAACAAGCCGTAGGCCACCCACGCCAGTGCGTTGAGCGACCAGAAGCGGAAGGAGGAAGTCGTTGCGTCCACGGGCATGGCAGGTCTGCGGGTAAAGAGTCGTACAGCGTCAGGGATGTGCGGCCAGGAAGGTACGCACCTGGTCCTGCAGCCAGCGCGGATCATCCCACATCAGGAAATGGTAGCCGTACGCGCTCATCGCGATCTGCACGCCCTGCAGCTTCGCATACTGGGCCTGAAACACCGCCCGGATAGAAGCCTCGGTGCCACCGAACGGCTGGTAGGCCGCCCAGGCGCCCAGCACCAGCACGGGGGCGTGGATGACGGCGATATCGTCGCGCAGATCGTGCACAAGCATCGAGTACATCGCATCGGCCATTGTCGCGCGGTCGGTGTCGCGGCCCCAGCGCTGCAGTTCGGACAGGTGATCGGCGCTGCGGGTCAGCGTTCTGGCAGTGGCATCGTTGCGCGTCCGGAAGCTGGCGTCGTCGGCCGTGAGCAGGCCTCGGCGTAGTTGCCCGGCTATCGTCGCTACGTTCTGCGCATTCGCCCGCGGATCCATGACCGCCGCATAGAACGGCAGCGAATCGACGATCACGAGCGTGCCCACGGCCTCGGGCGCCTTCAGTGCCAGTTGCATCGCCAGCACACCACCCAGGCTGTGACCGACCACAGCCACCTTCCGCAAGTGCCGCGCGTGCAGATAAGACAGCAGCTCGTCACGCATGGCCGACAGAAAATCGGCCGGGCGCGGACCCGCCGCCGCACCGGCAAAGCCCGGCAACTGCACCAGCAGGCATTGCACCTGCGGCTGCAGCGCCATGCAGGTATCGCGCCAGACCTCGGCGCTGCTGTTCAGGCCGGGGATCATCAACAGAGGGCGGCCACCGCCAACCACCTCGATCTGTATCTTGCCCGGCACCATCGCCGCATCGGTGGCCGCGTGTGCCGGATCCGGGCCGAGCACGGTCGTTGCTATGCCGACCATTGCCAGTCGGGCCAGGGCCTTCATCGCGTTCTTCATCGTCTGTCCTTGCGGATGGGTAACACTGGATGCGGCCAGCGTAGCGCTTGTCGCGAAGCCTCGATTGTGATTTCGGAGCAACGGCCGCTGGCAAGGGCGAGCGGTCGAAAGGCCGGGACCGGAATAGCGTCGAATGCGTCGACTCGGGCCTCCGTTGTTCTCGATCTACAGCTCTGTGCCACCAAAATCTTTCCGCACGCACTCCTTTGCCTCACATCAATCGGCATGCCAACGAGTGCTCATCTAACGTCGATCCATCCATGGGCGATGCTGCAGTGGCCGACGACGAGCGATGTTTTCAGGAAATGGCCGTCAATTGATACGTCTGGGCGAAAGACCTCCTGGGCTCGTCCACTGATCCTTCGACACGTTGCACCGATGTGATCAGCGAACTCAGCCCCAAATCGTCATGGAAATCTATGCGCATAAAGTCCATTCGCGAGACATGGCTGACAGAGCGGGGGGCAAGCCCTTCGGGGTAATATCGCCATTCGTCCCGATTCCCGGCGCTTCCAGGCAACCGCTGGCGGTCGGGGTCCCCCATATTCCGTCTCCCGCATCGTTCATGACTGACAGCCCTGCCCAAGGTGGTCGGACGACCGACTTCTTGCCGTATCTTGTCGCCGCAACGTTCTTCATGGAGTACCTCGACACGACCGTGATCGCGACCGCGCTGCCGCAAATGGCGCGCTCGTTCGGCGTCGGGCCGAACGCGCTGAGCCTCGGGATGACCGCCTACATGCTGGCGCTGGCTGTGTTCATCCCGATCAGCGGCTGGATCGCGGACCGCTTTGGCTCGCGTACGGTGTTCGCCAGTGCAATCGTCGTCTTTACCGGCGCATCGGTGCTGTGCGGGTTGTCCGAGGGCGTCGTGACGTTCACGGCTGCGCGCCTGCTGCAAGGCGTGGGCGGAGCGATGATGGTGCCGGTCGGGCGCATGATCGTCGTTCGCAGCACCGAGAAGGCGAAGCTGATGCGTGCGATCGCGACGATCACGTGGCCGGGCATCGTCGCGCCCGTCGTCGGGCCGCCGATCGGCGGCTTCATCACGACCTATGCGTCATGGCGATGGATCTTCCTGCTGAACGTCCCGTTTGGCATTGCAGCATTGGTCTGCACCTGGCTGATCGTCCGGAACACGCGGGCCGACGAGCAACGGCCGCTCGACTGGGGCGGCTTCGCGCTCGCCGGGGGCGCGCTGACCTGCCTGTTGATCGGCACCGAAGCAGCCGGTCAGCAGGACGTCCACTTCACGCGTGCGGCCGTCCTGGTGGGCGCGAGCGTGCTGTTCGGCATTGCCGCGTGGTGGCATGCGCGACGTTGCGCACATCCGTTGCTCGATTTCACGATATTGAAAGTGCCGACGTTCTCGGTGACGGTGATCACCGGGTCGATCACACGGATGGCCATCAATGCCGTGCCGTACCTTCTGCCGCTGCTGTTCCAGATCGGTTTCGGGCTGTCGCCGTTCCAGTCCGGCCTGCTGCTGCTCGCGAGTGCGCTCGGCAATCTCGGGATGAAGGCGGGAACGTCGTGGATTCTCGACCGCTTCGGCTTCCGGCGCGTTGCACTCGTCGACGTGACGATAGTCGGCCTCTTCACGATCGCATGCGGCTGGCTGACCGCATCGACACCCTTGGCGATCACGCTGTTCGTCGTATTCGTCTACGGACTGACGCGGTCGATGCAGTTCACGACGCTCGCGACGCTGGCCTATGCGGATATCCCGGCTCAGCAGACAAGCGCGGCCAGCACGCTATGGAGCGCTGCTCAGCAGATGACGATCGGGATGGGCATCGCGTTCGGTGCGTTGTCGCTGCGACTCGCGGCGTTGGTGCGTGGCGATGCGGTCGGCATGCACTACGTGCTTGACGATTTCCGCTGGGCGTTCGTCGCGGCGGGCGCGCTCGCGTTGCTGACGTTGCCGGGCTATGCACGTCTTGCCTCCGATGCAGGCGACCGGCTGCGGGCAAATGTCGCGCGCGGATAGGCCCGGGTTTCACGCCGACTTTGTGCTGCGACAAGTGAGTGTTCCGGCTCGACGTCACTCACCTGAAACGTCGATCCGTCGTGCGGCGATGCTCCGAAGGGAGGCGAAAACGGTCATCTGTCACAGCGGGTGAATGAACCGATCGCGTCGTGATGCCCATCCGCGAAGCGTCCTGATCGATCACGCGCGATTGGCACGTCGGATGTGCAGTATTTCCCGCCCGAATCCGCCGCTGTGATGGATGGCATGACAGCGTCGTGCTCGTCCCGATCGCCGTCACTGTGCGTCATGGAAGATGATGCCGACCGTGTGGCGATGGCCGCTCCGAATCCGGCTGACGCCGTGGCGCAGGTTGACGCGATAGACGCCGCGCGTTCCCTGTGCGGGCCTGCCGTGCACGGCGAAGATGACGGCGTCGCCTTGCGTCAGCGGCACCACTTCCGCGCGCGACTGCATGCGTGGCCGCTGTTCCGTCAGCACGAATTCCCCGCCGGTGAAATCGCGGCCCGGCGCCGACAACAGGATCGCGACCTGGAGCGGAAAGACGTGCTCGCCATACAGGTCCTGATGGAGGCAGTTGTAGTCGTCGGCGCCGTATTGCAGGATCAGCGGCGTCGGTCGTGTCTGTCCCGCTGCGTGGCAGCGATCGAGGAAGGTCGCGTGGTCTGCCGGATAGCGGATGTCGATCCCGAGCGCCTTGTTCCAGCGATTCGCGATTGGCGCGAGATGCGGGTAGGTCGTCGCACGCAGCTCGGCGATGATCGCCGGGAGCGGATATGCGAAATACTTGTATTCGCCGCGCCCGAACCCGTGCCGTGCCATCACGACGCGCGAGCGATAGAGCGCATCGCGCGGATAGAGCGACGCGATCGCCGCGCATTCGCTTGCCGAGATCAGGCCCGGCACGCGCGCGCATCCGTGGCGATCGAGATCGGCATCGATAGTCGTCCAGTCGATCGCGTCGACGCGTTGCGCGATTTCCAGCGATTCGACGGCAGGTTGCAGGTCGGCGATGTTCACGGGCGTCCCTCGGTTCGTCGGCAATGTGGCGCCATGCAGTCGTGCGAAATGCTTCGGCAACGTCGTTCGCACGGTTGAGTCCACGGTAAATGTTGATGAGCCCAGTCTACGGATGTCCATGCACCGGCGCGCTCCGGATCTTGCGCTTCAATTCGGGAAAGGAAGAGGGCGAGCGCTCGCGACGGCATGGACGCACCGGGCGCCTCGACGAGTCGAATGGGAGAAGCGGAGAAGCGAGGGCCGAATCTTCTGCGGCAGGTAGCCGGCTCCTGCCGGCCACCCGCCGAATCACCGCTTACACCACCGACCGGAACAGCCAATAGAGCCCGCCGGCAAGTACGATCGACGCGGGCAGCGTCAGCACCCACGCCAGCACGAGGCTGCGCACCGTGCCCCATTGCAGGCCCGATCCGTTCGCCGCCATCGTGCCTGCGACGCCCGACGACAGCACGTGCGTCGTCGACACGGGCAATCCGTACACGTCGGCCGCGCCGATCGTGAGCATCGCGACGAGTTCGGCCGATGCGCCCTGTCCGTACGTCAGATGCTGCTTGCCGATTTTCTCGCCGACGGTCACGACGATTCGCTTCCAGCCAACCATCGTGCCGAGGCCAAGTGCGATCGCGACCGCAACCTTCACCCACGTCGGAATGAACTTGGTCGCGTGGTCGAGCTGTTTGCGATAGTTGTCGATTGCGAGCTTGTCGTCGGCAGCGAACGCGGGTTGGCCGGATTTTTCGATCAGGCGAATTGCTTCGGACACCAGATACATCGTGTTGCGCACGTTGTCGACGTCACGCTGCGGCACGGCCGCCATCGAGCCCGATGCGCCGACCGCGGTCGCGAGCGACGCGGACAACTGCTGGACAGCGGGGATCACGGCCGGCGTCAGTTCGCGATGCTGGACGTAAAGCTCGACGTCGGCGTGCGGGTTCGCGGACGGTGCAACGCCGTTCGTGTACTTCCCGAACGTCGCGGCTGCCTGGTTCGCGACCGCAACGAAGGTCTGTGTCTCGGCCGGCGTGACGGCCTTGTTCAGCGCGTAGGCGGTCGGCACCGTGCCGATCAGGATCAGCATGATGAGGCCCATCCCTTTCTGCCCGTCGTTCGAGCCGTGCGCGAACGATACGCCGGTGCAGGTCAGGATCAGCAGGCAACGAATCCAGAACGGCGGCGGCTGGTTTTTCGGCGGCTCCTTGTACAGCTCGGGAATCCGCACGAGGGTTTTCAGCACGAACAGCAGTAGCGCCGCGCACAGGAAGCCGACGATCGGCGAGAACAGCAGCGACTTGCCGACGCCGAGCGCCTGGCCCCAGTCGACGCCGCTCGTGCCGGACGGCCCGTGCATCAGCTGATTCATCAGCCCGACGCCGATGATCGACCCGATCAGCGTATGCGAGCTCGACGACGGCAATCCGAAATACCAGGTCGCGAGGTTCCACACGATCGCGGCGATCAGCAACGCGAACACCATCGCGAAGCCCGCGCCGCTGCCGACCTGCAGGATCAACTCGACCGGCAGCAGTTGCAGGATGCCGAACGCGACGGCGCCGCTCGAGATCATCACGCCGAGGAAGTTCCACAGGCCGGACCAGATCACCGCGACGTTCGGCGTCAGAGAGTGCGTATAGATCACGGTGGCCACCGCGTTCGCGGTGTCGTGGAAACCGTTGACGAATTCGAAGCCGAGCGCGATCAGCAGCGCGGCGCCGAGCATCAGGTACGGGAACAGCGATCCTTCGCGCATCGGCGACAGATCGTCGATCAGGTGCGTGGCGATATAGATCGCACCGATTGCGAGCACCAGCAGGAAGACGGCCAAGCCGAGCTGTCTGGTGCGCTCGACGGAGCCCGAATTGTTCGAGGCGGACGAAGCAGGTTGATTCATGACGCTATCTCGTAAGGGAACCGCGTCCGATCCTAGCTTCGGCTAGCAGTCAGTTTGATGACAGCAGGGAGTACGAACGATGTGTCTTACAGCGACGTAAGGTGAGCGTTGCCATGCAAGTGCGATTGCGACACGACACGACACGTCGGCTTGTGTCGTGGTCGATATCGCGAACGCAACACGGCAGGAGGCTATCTGGCAGTGTCGCGCCGATCGTCGTCGGCAATGAACGTCCATCCGTGCGGCGACGCGGCGAATGTCGTGCACGACAGCGGTGCGACGTCGATGCGGGTTGCCGCGTCGGGATCCATCTGCAGCGCATGCGCGATGGCCGCGCGAACGATCGGCGCATGCGTGACGGCGACGATGTCGCGGTGGTGTTGCAGCGCGTTCAACCATGTGCCGACGCGGCATATCGCTGCGTCGAACGATTCACCGCCGTGCGGCGACGAGGCCGGATCGCCGATCCACGCGCCCAGTTCGTCAGGAAAGTCGCGCGCGAGGTCGTGCAGCCGCTTGCCGCGCCAGTTTCGGTAGTCGATGTCACGCAGTGCGTCATCGATGTCGGCATGCAGGCCGAGCGCATCGGCGGTCTGCACCGCACAGCGGGCCGGGCTGCACAGCACGAGCGCGCCGGCAATGCCTGTCCACCGGTCGCGCAGCGCCGCGGCTTTGGCGAGCCCATGCGCGTCGAGCGGATCGTCGTCGGGAAACGTGCCGGTACGCATCGCCCGGGTCGATGCGTGTGCGATCAGGCGCAGCGAGGCATGCTTGTTCATGTCGTTTTTCGGATGATCCGGGACGGGGCGTTCACCTGCCGCCGCTTCAATACGCGAACGTTCGCGCGTACAATTCGCCGCGATACGAAACGCGGAAGCCGGTTCAATTCCGGCGCGGTCGCGCCACTGTAACCGGTGATCCATGATCCCGGAAGCCAGACCTGCCTTCGTACCCATCCAACATTTGTCGGGGCGCGATTCCCCTGAGGTGCATCCATGAGCGAAGCAGTGCTGAAGCCGGCGGTCGTGCCGGCGCCCATCCCCGTCCGTGAACTGTTGCCGTGGGCCGTGTTCGTCGGCCTGATCCTGTTGCTCGCGATTTATTTCGTCGGCGCGGAACAGGGGGCAACGTCGCTCGTGCCGGGCATGTACGTCCACGAGTTCGTCCACGACGGCCGCCATCTGCTCGGCTTCCCCTGCCACTGACGCGGAGTACACGATGGTCGGAAAGCTGCTCATGCGCGGGATGCTCGCAGGCATCGCCGCAGGCCTCCTGACGTTCGGTTTCGCCAAAATCGTCGGCGAACCGCAAGTCGATCAGGCAATCTCCTTTGAAGAAAAACTCGACGTCGCCAAGGGCGACGCGCCGGAGCCCGAGCTGGTAAGCCGCCACACGCAGGCCGGCATCGGCTTGCTGACCGGCGTCGTCACGTACGGCGCGGCCTTCGGCGGATTGTTCTCGCTGGTCTTTGCGTATGCCTATGGCCGAGGCAGCCGCCTCCCGGCGCGGCCGCTGGCCGCGTGGCTCGCGCTGGCGGCGTTCGTCGCGCTGGTGATCGTGCCGAACATCAAGTACCCGGCCAATCCGCCGTCGGTCGGCGACCCCGACACGATCGGCTATCGCACGGGCTTGTTTTTCCTGATGATTGCGATCTCGATCGCGACGATGGTGTTCTCGGTCAACGTGCGCCGCCACCTGCTGGCGAAGCTCGGGCAATGGAACGCGTCGATCGTCGCGGGGCTCGTGTTCATCGCGATCATCGCGGCCGTGCAGTTCGGGCTGCCGTCGATCAACGAGGTGCCGGCCGCCTTCCCGGCCGTCGTCCTGTGGAAGTTCCGCGCCGCGGCGATCGGCATGCAGGCGATCATGTGGACGACGATCGGCCTGCTGTTCGGCGCATGGGTCGAGCGCGGCGAACGCATCGGCATGCGCGCCGCCTGACGCGCATGGCAACGGGGGGCGCCTAGCGCAGCATGCGCGGCGCGCGCTTCGTCGATTCGCGCGCCAGCGCGACGAACGCGGCCAGATAGTCGATCGATTCATCCGCTTCACGGATGCCGAGGAAGATCTGCTTCGCGATCCCCTTCTTGCCAAGCTTGACCGGCACGACCGGCATCCGGTCTGCGTATTCGTCGGCAAGCCATCTCGGCAGCGCGGCCACGCCGCGTTCGCTCGCCACCATCTGCAGCATGATGTCGGTCGTCTCGATCGACTTGTGCCGCTTCGGCACGATGCCCGCCGGCGTCAGGAACTGGGTGTAGATGTCGAGCCGGTCGGTTTCGACAGGATAGGTGATCAGGACCTCGTCGTTGAGCTGTTCCGGCGTCACGTATTCGGCGTTCGCAAAACGGTGTGAATCGGCGACCACCAGCACCTGCTCGTAGTCGAACACCGGGTCGAAGCGCAGGCCCGGCTTGTTCAGCGGATCGGGCGTCACGAGCACGTCGATGTCATAGCCGAACAGCGCGCCGATGCCGCCGAACTGGAAGCGCTGCTTCACGTCGACGTCGACGTCGGGCCAGCGCGACAGGTACGGCGACACGACCTTCAGGAGCCACTGGTAGCACGGGTGGCACTCCATCCCGATGCGCAGCGTGCCACGCTCACCCTTTGCGTACTGCTTCATCCGCTCCTCGGCGAGCTCGAACTGCGGCAGCAGCCGGTTCGCCAGCTTCAGCAGATACTGCCCGCCCTGCGTGAGCCGCAGGCCACGACCTTCCCGATTCCAGATCGGCGCACCGAGCTGCTGCTCGATTTTCCGGACGGTATGGCTGAGCGCCGATTGCGTGAGGTGCAGCGTATTGGCGGCCGCAGTCAGCGAGCCCTGGCGCTCGACCTCACGAATGACGACAAGATGGAATCGTTCCAGCATGGATTTCGCTCGCGCAATAGACACATGAATAACTTTAATGGATGAATGAAATAATGCCATTTTATTTCATGATTTGAAATCCCTATCATGGCTGCCGGACATTCCATTTCTCTTCTGGACGGAAGCTCATGGTCACGACCCACAACCTCGGTTTTCCGCGCATCGGCGCGAAGCGCGAACTCAAGTTCGGTCTCGAACGCTACTGGAAGGGCGAATCGTCGCGCGACGAGCTGAAGGCACTCGGCGCCGAGCTGCGCCAGCGTCACTGGAACGACCAGCGCGACCTGGGCCTGGCCCCGGTCGGCGACTTCGCGTTCTACGATCAGGTGCTCGACATGAGCTTCACGCTCGGCAACTTGCCGAAGCGCGTGCAGGGCTTCCACGGCGATGTGCTCGACAACTATTTCCGCGTCGCGCGCGGCCGTTCGGCACAGTCGGCGGAAGAACATGCCGCGTGCTGCGGTGGTGTCGCGGCCGGTGAAATGACGAAGTGGTTCGATACGAACTACCACTACATCGTGCCGGAGTTCCACGCGGACACGAACTTCTCGCTCGACCCGTCGCGCCTGCTGCAGCAACTGGCGGAAGCGCAGGCGCAGGGCGTGGCCGCGAAGCCGGTGATCATCGGCCCCGTCACGTACCTGTGGCTCGGCAAGGCGAAGGACGATTCCGACCGCCTCGCGCTGCTGCCGAAGCTGCTGCCGGTGTACGGCGCGCTGCTCGACACGCTGACCGCGCAGGGCGTCGAATGGATACAGGTCGACGAACCGATTCTCGTCATCGAACTCGACGACGAATGGCAGCAAGCATTCAAGACCGCGTACGCCGCGCTCGAAACGCGCCGGATCAAGGTGCTGCTCGCGACGTACTTCGGCCAGTTGCAGAGCAATCTGGCGCTCGCGAGCTCGCTGCCGGTCGACGGCCTGCATGTCGACGCGATCAACGCACGCGATGAAGTCGACGCGCTGGTACGTGAACTGCCGGCCGAGCGGGTGCTGTCGGTGGGCGCGATCAACGGCCGCAACATCTGGAAGACGGACCTGAACGCGACGCTCGACTGGCTCGAGCCGCTCGCGAAGCAACTGGGCGATCGCCTGTGGCTTGCGCCGTCGTGCTCGCTGCTGCACGTGCCGGTCGATCTCGCGAGCGAGGAGAAGCTCGACGCGGAAATCCGCTCGTGGCTCGCGTTCGCGCTGCAGAAGCTCGACGAGCTGAAGGTGCTCGCGACCGCACTGAACGAAGGCCGTGACAAGGTGGCCGATGCGCTGGCCGCGAACGCCGCCGCGATCCATTCGCGTCGCAACTCGCCGCGCGTGAACAACCCGGCGGTGAAGGCCGCGATCGCCCGGATGGACGCGCAGCTCGGCAACCGCGTGAGCCCCTATCCGCAGCGCGCGCCGAAGCAGTCGGCACGCCTGAACCTGCCGGCGTTTCCGACGACGACGATCGGCTCGTTCCCGCAGACCGGCGAAATCCGTCAGGCCCGCAGCCGGTTCAAGGCCGGCGCGCTCGATGAAGCCGGCTACCGCAAGGCGATGCAGGCCGAGATCGAACGCAGCGTCCGCGAGCAGGAATCGCTCGAACTCGACGTGCTCGTGCACGGCGAAGCAGAACGTAACGACATGGTCGAATATTTCGGCGAGCAGCTCGACGGCTACGCGTTCAGCCAGTTCGGCTGGGTGCAGTCGTACGGTTCGCGTTGCGTGAAGCCGCCGATCCTGTTCGGCGACATCAGCCGTCCGAAGGCGATGACGGTCGAATGGATCACGTATGCGCAGTCGCTGACGAGCAAGCCGATGAAGGGCATGTTGACCGGCCCCGTGACGATCCTGAACTGGTCGTTCGTGCGCGACGACCAGCCGCGCTCGGTGTCGTGCTACCAGCTCGCGCTGGCGATCCGCGAGGAAGTGCTCGATCTCGAGAAGGCCGGCGTGCGCGTGATCCAGATCGACGAGGCTGCGCTGCGCGAAGGGCTGCCGCTGCGCCGCGCCCAGTGGGGCGAGTACCTGAAGTGGGCGGTCGAAGCGTTTCGCGTCGCCGCGAACGGCGTGCAGGACGAAACGCAGATTCATACGCACATGTGCTATTCGGAGTTCAACGACATCATCGCGTCGATCGCCGACATGGATGCGGACGTGATCACGATCGAGACGTCGCGCTCGGACATGGAACTGCTCGACGCATTCGACACCTTCAAGTATCCGAACGAAATCGGGCCGGGCGTGTACGACATTCACTCGCCAAACATCCCGACGCAGGCGCACATCGTCGGCCTGATGAAGAAGGCGGCTGAGCGGATTCCAGCGGAACGGCTATGGGTGAACCCGGACTGCGGCCTGAAGACGCGCCAGTGGGCGGAAGTGATTCCGGCGCTGACGAACATGGTCGCAGCCGCGAAGACGCTGCGCAACCAGGTGCAATAACACGCGCTGCGCGGATCGATGATCCGGCGGTGGGTGTCGCACCGGTCGAGACCGTTCCGGGCAGGCGCCGGGACGCGTCGTTTCCACTATTGTCGCCGCGGCATCATGATCCGGCGCGGCGATCGCGGGCGGGACGGCGTCGGATCGGACGCCGGCCGGCTTGTTCATTCGGATGGGAGAAGCGCATCATGAGCCAGGCCGCGAACGACGCAATCGACCGATTGCTGAAGGCGCTCGAGGACGGCAGCGACGATTGCTGGGCGATCTACGAGGAAATCGGCCGGGTGGTCGTGAGCCGGCTGTTGCGTACCGACCGGGCGATGCTGCGTGACATGGCCAGCGCATGGATCGCGAGCGACGATGCGCAGGCGACTCTGATTGATACCGATCGCGATTCACCGGATCTCGGTGCGGCGCAAGCGCGCGCCGAGCAGGCGGACGGCGCGATGCGCGCCGTCATTCTGAATACCGTATTCGGTACGGAGCGAACATGACGACCGTCGACAAACGCAAACCGCTGTCGCGGCCCGGCGGCTACAGCGAGGGCGGGGAATACAACTGGCGCACGGGCGGCGGTTCGGCGCCCATGATCGAGGTCAGCCAACGCGAGACGTTCTATCGGCAGGCGTACTGCGGATGCACGTATTCGCCGCGCGACGCCAACCTGCAGCGCAAGTCGAACGGTTGTGAATTGATCCGGGGCGGCGTGATGTATTAGGCGCGGACGCGCCGGAGAGCGGCGAGGAAGGCTGAACGCGGTGTAGCCGGAAAGACGGGCGCGTGGCGGCCGGAGTCGGGCAAAGAAGAAGCGGCCTTCGACGAAGGCCGCTTTTTTTGCATGAGACGCGGGCGGGCGAAGCGGCCAGCCCGGTGTCTATGTGCGTTACGCGGTGCGAGCTGCGTGCGGCAACGTGTCGGCCGTCTTGCGCGGCGCGCCCGCATCGTCGATGCTCACGCGGCGCGAAATCAGCCACACGCACAGCGACGACAGGATCGCGGCGCTCGTGTACTGGAGCGCGAGCGGCCACCATTGCGGCGCGGTGTTCTGCGCGATGATGGTCGCGACGAGCGGCGTGAGGCCGCCGGCCAGTGCGCCGCACACCTGGTACGCGATCGAGATCGCCGTGTAGCGGATGCGTGCGACGAAGATGCCGCTGACGAAGCCCGCGACCACCGAGTAGTAACCCGATTCCGCGAGCGTCGCGAGGCCGACGCCGATCGTGATCGACAGCGGCGTGCCCATGTGCACGAGCGGCAGCATGACGAACGGGACGATCGCGGCCCATGCGCCGGTGATCAGCAGCACGCGCGTGGTGCCGAAGCGCTGCGCGAGGAACGCGGCCGCGAGCTGCACGACGAACTGCAGTACCGCGACGATCGTCATGCAATGCAGCACCATCGACCGGTCGAGCGACAGGAACTGCGTCGCATAGCTGATCATGAAGATGTTGCTGAAGTACACGCCGGCGATGCCGTACACGTTCGCACCGATGGCGAGCAGCAGCAGCGGCCAGTACTTGAGCGCTTCCCGCAGCGGTTTTTGCGCGATGTTGCCGCTCCGCTTGACTTCCTCGAACTCGGGCGATTCGGACACGCTCGCGCGGATCACGAAGCCGACAATCAGCAGTACGGAACTCGCGAGGAACGGCACGCGCCAGCCCCAGCTCATCATGTCTTCCTTCGACAGCGTGCTGATCGCGCCGAACGCGAGCATCGACAGGATCAGGCCGCTCGCGCTGCCGAGCTGCGCGAACGACGCGAAGAACGTGCGCTTGCCTTCCGGTGCATGCTCGCCCGCGAGCAGCACCGCGCCGCCCCATTCGCCGCCGACCGCGATGCCTTGCAGCACGCGCATCAGCACGAGCAGGATCGGTGCAATCACGCCGGCTTGCGCATGGGTCGGCAGCAGGCCGATCGCGACCGTCGACACGGCCATCAGCATCAGCGTCGCGAGCAGCGAACGCTTGCGGCCGAAGCGGTCGCCGAGGTAGCCGAACATCACGCCGCCGAGCGGCCGTGCGAAGAAGCCGACCGCGAACGAGCCGAACGATGCGAGCAGGCTGACGAAGCGGTTTTCGCCGGGAAAGAACAGCGGCCCGAACACGATGGCGGCGGCGGTCGCGTAGCTATAGAAGTCGTACCACTCGATCGTGGTGCCGACGAACGACGCGAGCGCCGCCCGCTTGGGTTGCTTGACGGAAGTCCCCATCTTGATTTGTGCTCCTCTGAATCCTTTGATTTGGAATAGGCGGCGGCGCGCGGATCAGTCGCGGTACGCGACGCCCGGCAGCACGCACAGCAGCTCGTACGCGAGGTTCGCGCCGAGCAGCGCCGTGGTGCCGAACGGGTCGTACGGCGGCGCGACTTCGACGAGATCGCAGCCGACGATGTTCAGCCCCTTCGCGCCGCGGATGATCTCGAGCGCCTGCGGCACCGTGAGGCCCGCGATTTCCGGCGTGCCGGTGCCCGGCGCGTAGGCTGGATCGATGCCGTCGATGTCGAAGCTGATGTAGACGGGCGTATCGCCGACGCGCTCGCGCACTTCTTCCATCAGCGGCGCGAGCGACTTGTTCCAGCATTCCTCCGCCTGGACGACGCGGAAGCCCTGCTCGCGGCACCAGTCGAAATCCTCGGCCGCGTAGCCGGTGCCGCGCAGGCCGATCTGCGTGACCTTGTCGCCGTGCAGCAGGCCTTCCTCGACCGCGCGGCGGAACGGCGTGCCGTGCGCGATCTTTTCGCCCATCATCGTGTCGTTCACGTCGGCGTGTGCATCGACGTGGATCAATGCAACCTTGCCGTGCTTGCGATGGATCGCGCGCAGGATCGGCAGCGCGATCGTATGGTCGCCGCCGAGCGTGATCGGCTTGCAGTCGTGCTCGAGGATCGCGTCGTACGCGGCTTCGATGCGTGCGATGGAATCGTGCAGGTTGTACGGATTGATCGCGACGTCGCCGATGTCGGCGATCTGCAGCGAATCGAATGGGGCTGCGCGCGTGGCCATGTTGTACGGGCGCAGCAGCACGGATTCGGTGCGGATCTGGCGCGGGCCGAAGCGTGCGCCGGTGCGGTTGGAGGTGCCGAGATCGAACGGCACGCCGACGAAACAGGCGTCGAGGCCTTCGGCGCTCGCCACGTGCGGCAGGCGCATCATCGTCGCGATGCCGCCGCAGCGCGGCATTTCATTGCCGCCGAGCGGCTGGAAATGGGGGTGGTCGTTCATGGGCTGTCTCTTCCGATGTGGGGTTGCCGTATCATGCGACGCGGCTTGGCGCACAGTTTTACGCGCTCCGCCTGCAAAGAAGAATGCGAAGATATCGACGTAAACATCGATTCTCATCGATGTATGGAAGGGGATGAGTGTGCTGGGGAATCTGTCGACCCTCGATCTGCGGTTGATCCGCGTGTTTCTCGCGGTCACGGACGCAGGCGGCGTATCGGCCGCGCAGGCCGTGCTGAACGTCGGGCAGTCGACGATCAGCGCACAGCTTTCGTCGCTCGAGACGCGCCTCGGCTACCGGCTCTGCGAGCGCGGCCGCAGCGGTTTCCGGCTCACGCCGAAGGGTGAGCGCTTCCACGCGATGAGCCGCAAGCTGCTCGCGGCGCTCGATGAATTCGGGATGGCCGCGCGGCACATGGATCGTCAGCTGGTCGGCACGCTGAATATCGGCCTGATCGGCCATACGCCGGTGAGCCAGAACGCGCGGATCGCCGAGGCGATCGCCGCGTTTCGCACCCGCGACGAGGCCGTGCGTTTCTCGATCTCCGTGCGCGCGCCGGGCGATCTCGAGGAGAAGCTGCTGAGCGACGAGATCCAGATCGCGGTCGGCTATTTCTGGCACCGGGTGCCGTCGCTGCACTACACGCCGCTGTTCATCGAGCGCCAGGTTGCGTACTGCGGCCGCGGCCATCCGCTGTTCGACGGCGCCGGCGCGCTGACGCCGGCCGACGTCGCGGGCTTCGAATGGGCGTGGCGCTCGTATCCGCTGCCCGAGGCGCAGATGTCGACGACGCCCGATCGCGTGACCGCGACGGCCGACAACATGGAGGCCGTCGCGCTGCTGATCCTGTCCGGCCACCACCTCGGCTACCTGCCGCAGCACTTTGCCGCGCCGTACGTCGCGCAGGGGCTGCTCGCGCCGCTCAATCCGGAGCAACTGCGCTACGACGTGACGTTCCACATGGTCGTCGCGCGCAACGGGCGCGGCAATCCGCTCGTGGATGCGTTTCTCGAGGATCTCGAACGCGCGCACCAGCCGCCCGACATCGCATAGGCCGCCGGCCTCAACACTGTGAACGAGTGTTGCAGCGGCGTGGCCCGACGCGGCCCACATCGATCGGCGTCGAAGTGATGGATCGGGCGTCGGGTGCGGCTTGCGCGCACCGCCCACCCGCCGGCATCACGGCACCGGCAACCCCGCGTCATGCTTGACCTCGCGCAGCGACAGCGCCGATTCGATCGACGTCACGCCCGGCAGCATCCGCAGCGATTCGCGCAGGAACGTGCCGTAGTCGTCGAGGTCGCGCGCCACGACCTGCAACAGATAGTCGGCGGTGCCCGCCACGTTGTGGCACGCCAGGATCCGCTCGATGCCGAGCACCTCCCGCTCGAAGCGGTCGGCGGTCTTGCGGTCGTGCGTCGCGAACCGCACGAGCACGAACGCAACGACGCCGAAACCGAGCGCCTGGCGCGACAGCTGCGCGCGGTAGCGCTCGATGTAGCCGTCGTTTTCGAGACGTTTCAGGCGCCGCGCGCAAGGGGTCTCGGAGAGGCCCACGGTGTCGGCGAGGCGGGCGATCGGCAGGCGGCCGTCGCGCTGCACCGTGGCAAGGATGGCGCGGTCGGTTTTGTCGAGTTCGGTCATGTTGGCGGATTCCTGTTGCAGATTCGATGATTGTGGCGGATTCCCCTATAGATCGCCAATTCTGGACCAAAGATGGCCAATAATCTCTCGCCCGCTGGCGGCAACATATCGCCGTAAGAGGACAGGGGCAGACCATGATTTCCACGCATTTGCTGTTGATTTATCTCGCCGCGCTGGCGGCCATCTACGCGGTGCCGGGGCCGGACATGGCGCTGGTGCTGCAGACCAGCATCGGCCGCGGCGTGCGGCCGGGGATGGCGGCGGCGGCAGGCCTGTCGCTCGCGCGGACCGCGCACGTGACGCTGTCCGCCTGCGGCGTCGCGGCGCTGATCCGCAGCGCGCCGTGGCTGTACGAAGTGATCCGCTACGGCGGCGCGCTCTATCTCGCGTATGTCGCGATCCAGGTGTTCCGTTCCCCCGTGTTCGCGCTCGGCGATGGCGACGCGGCAGCGACGGCGGGCGAGCTGCGCCAGTCGTTCGTGAAGGGCTTGCTCACCAACCTGCTGAACCCGAAGGCGCTGCTGTTCTGCTCGGTGCTGCTGCCGCAGTTCGTGCGCCCCGAGGCCGGCCCGGTCGTGTTGCAGATGTTCGAGCTGGGCGCGTTGCTGGTGGCGGCCGGCGTGTGCTTCGACCTCGCGTGCGTGTTTGGCGCATCGCGGATCGCCGCGTGGATGCGCGCGCATCCGCTCGCGCAGACGGTGCAGCGCTGGACGTTTTCCGCGGCGCTGATCGGCTTTGCGCTGCGGCTGTCGATGGACTGAGCGCCGATGCGGCGTCGCGCCTGCGCGGGTCGCGCGGCGCGTCGTCGCACCCGATGGAAGCCGCGCGCACCGCCGGCCCTGGCTTGCGCCCCGTCGCAGAAGGGCGTGCGCGCAAATCGTCCGACTGTTCTAAACTCCCTGTTACTTCGCGCTGAGCGAACCCGACCGAACGAACGGAACCGTCTCCCGCCGGCCCTGTCCGATTTCCTGGCTGTTCCGTGCAACGCGGTACCAAGGAGGGTCTGAACATGGCAAGGCATCTTCACGCCGACCGTGAACCCCGAATCGTCCCCGAGTCCAAGTGCCTCGGCCCGTGCGATCCGGCAGAACGCATCCACGTCACGATCATGTTGCGGCGGCAGGAAGAAGGGCAACTCGATACGCTGCTTCACCAGCTCGCCACCGGCGACGCGCAAGCGAAACCGGTGTCGCGCGAAACCTTCGCGCAACGCTTTTCCGCCAATCCCGACGACATTCGCAAGGCCGAGGACTTCGCACGTCGCCACCAGTTGACGGTCGACCGCGTCGATCCCGTCGAAAGCGTCGTCGTGCTGTCCGGCACGATCCAGCAGTTCGAAGCCGTGTTCGGCGTCAAGCTCGAGCGCTTCGAGCATCAATCGATCGGCCAGTATCGCGGCCGCTCGGGCCCGATCGCGCTGCCCGACGATCTCGGCGATGCCGTCACGGCCGTGCTCGGCCTCGACAGCCGCCCGCAGGCGCGGCCGCACTTCCGGCTGCGACCGCCGTTCAAGCCCGCGCGCGGCGGCGCGGCGGGCGTCACGTTCACCCCGATCCAACTGGCATCGCTGTACGGCTTCCCGGCCGGCGACGGCGCCGGGCAGTGCATCGCGATCATCGAGCTCGGCGGCGGCTACCGCGCGGCCGACATCCAGCAGTATTTCCGCGGGCTCGGCATCACGACGCCGCCGACGCTCGTCGACGTGAACGTCGGCACCGGCCGCAACACGCCGACCGGCGACCCGAGCGGCCCGGACGGCGAAGTCGCGCTCGACATCGAGATTGCCGGCGCGATCGCGCCGGCCGCGAAGATCGCCGTGTACTTCGCGCCGAACAGCGACGCGGGCTTCATCCAGGCCGTCAACGCGGCCGTCAACGATACGACCAACAAGCCGTCGGTGATCTCGATCAGCTGGGGCGGCCCGGAGGCGATCTGGCAGGCGCAGTCCGCTCAGGCGTTCGACCGCGTGTTGCAGGCGGCGGCCGCGCAGGGCATCACGGTGTGCGCGGCGTCCGGCGACAGCGGCTCGGGCGACGGTCTGCAGGACGGCGCGGATCATGTCGACTTCCCGGCATCGAGCCCGTACGTGCTCGGCTGCGGCGGCACGCAGCTCGACGCGCTGCCCGGGCAGGGCATCCGTAGCGAGGTCGCGTGGAACGACGAGGCCGCCGGCGGCGGCGCGGGCGGGGGCGGCGTCAGCACGCTGTTCGACCTGCCGGCGTGGCAGCAGGGGCTCACCGTCACGCGCGCCGACGGCCGCAGCGCACCGCTCGCAAAGCGCGGCGTGCCGGACGTTGCCGGCGACGCGTCGCCGCAGACGGGCTACGAAGTGTCGATCGCGGGCACGGCCACGGTGATGGGCGGCACGAGCGCGGTCGCGCCGCTGTGGGCCGCGCTGATCGCGCGGATCAATGCGGCGGCGAGCGGTGCGACCGCCGGCTGGGTCAACCCGGTGCTCTACAAGAATCCGGGCGCGCTGCGCGACATCACGCAGGGCTCGAACGGCACGTATGCGGCCGCGCCGGGCTGGGATGCGTGCACGGGCCTCGGCAGCCCGAACGGCGCGCGGCTCGCGGCGATCCTGACGCGCAAGCCGTCGAGCTGACGGCAGCGGTTCACGTCTTTCCGTATGGCGCGGGCTTCCTGTCCGCGCCTTTTTCTCACCTCCAGGAGCAGCACGATGGGCATCGATTCCGCATCCTCCGGCGGCGTGTATCCGCTGCATCACGGCGACCACAATTCGCATGGCGTGCCGCCGACCGTCAATCCGGTCGCGCTCAGCCACGGGCGCGACCAGCCGTTCTTCGATCCGGTCGCGTACGGCAACGGCCCCGACGATTCGGTGACCGACACGACCGAGGCGGCCGCGATCACGCATCACACGATCCTGATCGACGGGAAGCGCATCGCCTACACGGCGACGGCCGGCCACCTCGTGACGGTCGACCCGAGCAGTTCGCAGCCGGCCGCGAAGATCTTCTACGTCGCGTTCACGGCCGACGGCGCGAAGGAGGAAACGCGGCCCGTGACATTCTTCTATAACGGCGGGCCGGGCTCGTCGTCGGTGTTCGTGCTGCTGGGTTCGTTCGCGCCGAAGCGCATCAAGACGTCGATGCCGGGCTTCACGCCGCCTGCGCCGTACCAGATGGAGGACAACCCGGACAGCATGATCGACCACAGCGACCTGGTGTTCATCAACCCGGTCGGCACCGGCTATTCGGCGGCCGTCGCGCCGAACAAGAATCGCAATTTCTGGGGCGTCGACCAGGACGCGGATTCGCTGAAGCAGTTCATCAAGCGCTACTTGACGAAGAACAACCGCTGGAATTCGCCGAAGTACCTGTTCGGCGAATCGTACGGCACCGCGCGCAGCTGCGTGCTCGCGTACAAGCTGCACGAAGACGGCGTCGACCTGAACGGCGTCACGCTGCAGTCGTCGATCCTGGACTACCGGCAGGCCGGCAACCCGGTCGGTGCGCTGCCGACCGCGGCGGCCGATGCGTGGTATCACAAGAAGCTCGGCGTTACGCCGGCGCCGACGGATCTCGGCGCGTTCGTCGAGGAAGTCGCGCAGTTCGCGCGCACCGACTACCTGAACGCGTTGCGCACGGTCCCGCATGCGGACCCGGCGGCCGTGCAGAAGCTGTCGCAATACACGGGCATCGATACGGCGACGCTGCAATCGTGGAGTCTGAACATCGCCGGCTACGACGCGCGCGGCAATTCGCTGTTCCTGACGACGCTGCTGCATGCGCAGGGGCTCGCGCTCGGATCGTACGACGGCCGCGTGACCGGGATCTCGTCGGGTATCGCCGGCAAGATCGACCCGAACTCGGGCGGCAACGATCCGACGATGACGGCCGTGACGGGCGTCTATACGGCGATGTGGAACAGCTACCTGAACGAGCAGCTGAAGTTCACGTCGAATTCCGCGTTCACCGACCTGAACGACCAGGCGTTCCAGAACTGGGATTTCAGTCACATCGACCCGACCGGCGCGCAGCAGGGCATCGATGCGCAGGGGAACGTGATCCTCTATACGGCCGGCGATCTCGCGGCGGTGATGGCGCTGAACGTCGACCTGAAGGTGCTGTCGGCGAACGGCTTCTACGATTTCGTCACGCCGTTCTACCAGACCGTGATCGACCTGCAGCAGATGCCGCTCGAGGATCCGAAGGTGCGGCAGAACCTGTCCGCGCGTTTCTACCCGTCGGGGCACATGGTGTATCTCGACGGCGGCTCGCGTACCGCGCTCAAGCGCGATCTCGCGGCGATGTACGACGCGACGGTCAGCGATACGGGCGCGCGGATGCGGATTCGCGCACTGCAGGCGAAGAAGACGGGCGGGCACGCGTAGCGTTGCCCGCCGGTACGACGCCGCGCGCAGCCGTTACGGTGCGCGCGGCGGTATTGTCCAGTCTGGGCGGCCGCTTATGCAGCCGGCCAGTCGAACATCGTGTACGGCAGCGCGCGCTTGTGGCGCGAAGCGTCGTAGAAGCGCAGCACCGTCTCGTACACGTGGTCGCTTACCGGCTTGCCTTCGAGGAAATCGTCGATCTCGTCGTAGCTCACGCCGTACGCGTGTTCGTCGGGGCGCAGCGGGCGCAGTTCCTCGAGATCGGCAGTCGGCACCTTCATCACGATCAGTTCGTCGCCGTCAAGCGCACGGGCCACCGCGCGCACGCGACGCTTGTTGAGCCCCGCGAGCGGCAGGATGTCCGCGCCGCCGTCACCGAATTTCGTGAAGAACCCCATCAACGATTCGGCCGCGTGATCGGTGCCGATCACGATGCCGCGCCGTGCACCGGCCACCGCGTACTGCGCGATCATGCGCTCGCGCGCCTTGATGTTGCCGTGCACGAAATCCTGCTGCGCCGGCGTCTCGAACGCATGGCCGGACACGGCCAGCGCGGCGAGCATCGCGTCGGCGGCCGGCTTCACGTTGACGGTCAGCTCCTCGTCCGCGCGGACGAACGCGAGTGCGCGCTGCGCATCGTCTTCGTCGTTCTGCACGCCGTTCGGCAAGCGCATCGCGATGAAACGTGCGTCGTAGTCGTCGGCGCGCAGGCGTTCGACCGCCAGTTGCGCGAGCCGGCCGGCCGTCGACGAATCGACGCCGCCGCTGATGCCGAGCACGTAGGTCCGCAGGCCGGTCGAACGAAGGTATTGCGCGAGGAACTCGACGCGGCGGGCAATCTCGGCCTCGGCGTCGAATTGCGGGGCGACGTTCAGTTCGGCAATGATCGCGCGTTGGCGGCTGGCGAAATCGGCGGATGTCATGAAGGAAGTTCCGGAACAAAATCAAGGCGCCCATCATAAGCGCAATCGCGCCGCGGCGCCGCGCCGGGCGTGCGATCCGGCGATGTCGCGTTGCTTCGGCGAGACGGGCTGCATCGCCGTGGTGCACGGTGCGCCGGGCGGGTGCAGGATGCCGCGCAACGGGCATTCGCATGGCCGGTAGTCGATGCGCGTGGCGGGCGTGCAGGCAGCCGCACGACTACGCACACGGGCAGGTGCGTCAGCGTCGCGCGAGCACGACGCCCACCAGCGCGAGCGCGAAGCCGGCGAGCTGGATCGCCGCGAGCGTTTCGCCGAACAGCCAGTAGCCCTGCAGCGCGGCCAGCGGCGGCGCGAGGAACAGCAGCGATGTCGCGCGCGCGGCGTTGCCGCGCCGCAGCATCCACATCAGCATCGTGACCGCGCCGCCGGACAGGAACACGATGCCCCATACGAGCGACACCCACAGCGCCGGCGCGCCGATCCAGCGCGTCTCGTGCAGCAGGGCGACGGAGATGGCCGCGACGATCGCCGCACCGAAGTTCTGGATGGCGACCGCCGTGCGCAGGTCGCTCTGCGCGAGCTTGCCTTTCTGGTACAGCGAGCCGGCGGTGATCGACCCGACCGCGAGCACCGAGACGGCCACGACGAGCCACGCCGGCGCGGCGCCCGGCGGTGGCGCGACACCGCCTGTGACCTTCGGCGCCAGCACGAGCGCGACGCCGGCGAGCCCGAGCGCCATCCCGAACCAGCCGGGGGCAGGCAGGCGCTCGTTGAACAGCGGGACGGCGAGCACGGCGGTGGCGAGCGGCTGCAGCGCGCCGAGCAGCGCCATGACGCCCGCGTTCAGCCCTTGCGCGACGGCCCAGTAGCTTGCGCCGAGATAGATGCCCTGCAGCAGCGCGCCCGCGATCAGGTGGCGCGGCCATTCGCGGCGGGCCGGCCACGGTGCGCGCGCGACGAGCGCCACCGCGCCGAACAGCGCGGCCGTGCCCGCGAAACGCGCGAGCAGGAACAGGTTGGGATCGGCGTAGGGCTTGATTGCCCGCGCAACGATGAAGCCGGTGGACCAGAGGGCGACGAAAGCGGCGGCGACGATCGAGGTAAGCATGCGTGGCGGGCCGCGACGCGGCCGGACGGAATCGTGAAGTCGGCCAGTATCGGGGGAAGCGATGCGGGCGTCTTGTCGAATCCTGCACTCATGCCGCGCATCGTGTGAATGCGCCGGCGCTCGTTGCGTGCCGTGCAACCGGCTTCCGGCGCGGGCCGGTGATCGATCGGGGCAGGCGCTCGGACGGGAAGGGCACGCGCCGCGTGCGGAGCGGGCGAGCGTGAAGCCGCGGGGATCAGTCGATCGAGAACGTGTCGAGCGGCTGGTTGGCGCGCGCGTCGTTCGCGAAGCGCGCGGCGAGCTGTTCGTAGAGCCGGCGGGCCTCGTCGAGCGTCAGGTCGATCCAGTACGGATCGCCGGCCGCGTCGTTGAGACGTTCGGGCGGAAACTGGATTTCGATCACACTGCCTTTGCGATACATGGCGCGAGCCCCTTTGCTTGGTCTGTCGTTCGGCGAAGCGCAGAGTGTAGCAACCGGCGCCGCGCCGATTCGCGCGCGTCAGGCAATACAGAATTTCGCTTTCGGGAAACCCGGCCCGGCGGGTTTCCCGACGCAGTCAAATGCCGGTCAAACGGCCGTAATACAATGGGCCGCTTACCCATTACCAGTCGCCTCGGGCGCACACGCGATGCTGGCGGAACAACGTCATCAATTCATTCTGTCGGAACTCGGGCGGTCGGGCGCATTGTCGGTCGCGGAACTCGTCCGCTCGCTCGACGTGTCGCGCGAAACCGTGCGGCGCGACCTGAACGCACTGGCCGCACGCGGCCTGCTCGTGATGACGCATGGCGGCGCGCTGGCCGCGGATCGCCGCGAGCCGAGCCTGTCCGAGCGCGAAGCCGCGAACGCCGAAGCGAAGCGCACGATCGGGCGGCGCGCGGCCGAGTTCGTGCCCGACGATGCATCGGTGCTGATCGATTCGGGCAGCACGCCGCATGCGGTTGCGCTGGCGCTCGCCGACCGGCACCGGCTGTCGGTCTACACGAACGACTGGCGCACCGCGTTCGTGCTCGCGCGGCGCAACGGCAACCGCGTGACGCTGCTCGGCGGCGAGCTGTCCGACGACGAGGACGCCACGTTCGGGCTCGACACGATCCAGCAGCTCGCGCAGTACCACGTCGATTTCGCGTTCGTGGGCGCCGGCGGGATCACGCCCGACGGCGAGTGCACCGACTACTCGCGACTCGCGGCCGAAGTGCGCAGCCGGATGATCGCGGCGGCGGGCATGGCGATCATCGTCGCCGATCATTCGAAATTCGGCCGCGTGACGCCGGTGCGCATCAACGGCACGGCTGCCGCCCGCTATCTGGTGACCGAGCGCGCACCCGACAAGGCCGTGCGCCGCGCGTTGACCGCGCGCGGGATCGAACTGCTCGTGTGCGACTGACGCGCGTCCGACATACAAGGTTCATCGAACCGTCATCCGCAGGGAAGAACCGGCGTCAAGACTGACTCATTCACCTCGACCGGCCGCAAGGCCAGGGAGCAACGAATGACCGTCAGCGTGCGCAGCTATCTTTCCCCCACCCTGGTCCTGCTGGCTTTCGACTGGCCCGATGCGGCGTCGCGTGCCGATTTCCTCGGCTTCGCGATCCGGCGCACGCCGGGCTTCTGGTCGGCCGACGGCAAGACGCGCGCGCCGGACAGCTGGCTGCCGAACCGCCTGACGTTCGACGGCCCGGCCGCGCACACGCAGGGCGACGCGCCGACCGACCAGGCGCCGATCCAGAAATTCATGTGGTGGGACGCGCGCATCGATCCGCAGGATCGCGGCGCGGCGTTCCGCTATGACGTGTATCCGGTCGTCGGTACGCCGGCGAACCTGCAGGTGCTCGACGCGCAAGCCGGCGTGTGCGACGTCGTGTTGCCCGCGCACATCGAGGACGGCATCGGCACGTGGTTCAACCGTGCGGTGGTCAGCTCGCAGGCCTTCGCGAAGCAGGTGGCGGCGCTGGGCCTCGCGCCGAACGCGGCGCCGAGCGACGCGCAGGCGCTGAAGCTGCGCACGTGGCTCGCGAACGACATGGAGCAGGTGTTCGCGGAGATGCTCGACCCCGCGTCGCGCGCGGCGTCGGCCGTCTATCACCTGACCGACACGCTGTGGGCGCGGCCGGCGTTCGAAGCGTTCGGACGCCGGCACGGCGAAGCGTCGCTCGCGATCGTCTACGACGCGCACACGACGGCGCGCAAGGGCAAGCCGCCGCTGCCGTCGCCGAACCAGCCGGCCGTCGACGCGCTGCAGGGTCTCGCGACGCTCGCGCCGCGCGACAAGACGCACATCATGCACGACAAGTTCATCGTGACCGATGCGTCGTCGAATGCGGTGCCCTCACGCGTGCTGACCGGTTCCGCGAACTTCACGACCGAGGGGCTCACGGAGCAGGCGAACGTGCTGCACGCGTTCGATTCGCCCGCGCTTGCCGCGCTGTACAACGATCGCGCGCATGCGCTGGCCGGGAATCCGTCGATCGCGGAGACGGCGCGGCTGTCGCCGGGCTGGTCGGAACCGATGACGATCGGCAGTGCGCAGGTGCGGCTCGCGTTTTCGCCGGAGCCGGCGGGGCAGCGCACCGAGATCGACACGATCGTCGCCGCGATCGCGGCCGCGAAGCATTCGGTGTCGTTCTGCCTGTTCATGCCGACCGACGCGGCGTTGCGCGATGCGTGTTTCGCCGCCGGCGACCGCGGCCTGATGATGTTCGGGCTGGTGAACAGGATCAACGTCGGCAACGCGACGAAGGCCGATGCGGCGCAGCATGCCGGTCAGACGCTCGATGCCGCGACGCTCGCGAACCTCGAGCTGTATCACCGCAGCCGTGACAACCACGACGTGATCGATGCCGCGTATTTCTCGCCGGCCACCGTGCCGCAGGGCTTCGAGCCGGAATTGCGGCTGTTTCCGGGAGAACCGGCGCCGGCCTTTCCGCCCGTCGTGATCCATCACAAGTTCATCGTGATCGATGCGGAGGGCGCGAATCCGGTCGTCTATACGGGCTCGGCGAACATGAGCCGCAATTCCGAGCAGTACAACGACGAGAACCTGCTCGAGATCCGCGATCAGCGGATCGCGGCGATCTATCTTGCGGAATTCCTGCGGCTGTACGAGCACTATCGCGCGCGGGCGCTGGCGATCGGCGCAAAGCAGCACGGCGCCGGCACGGGCACGCATGCGCGGCTCGCGCTCGCGCCCGATTCGAGCTGGGCGAAGAAGTATTACGTGGCGGGAAGCCCGGAAGAGAAGGCGCGGATCGCGCTGGCGTCGACCACGCCGGCGGACTGACGCACGAGAGAACGACGGGCGCGGTCGAGGCGCGCCCGGCGTGAGACTGGCCGCGAAACCGGCCGACGCCGCCGCTTATGCGGCGACGTAGCGCAGCACGGCGTCGGCGATCGTGTCGCGATGCCGCGCGCGCAGGCGCGGTGCCGACGGGTCGCGGCCGAACGCGGCGCCGAACGTGTAGCGGTTCGCCACGCGGTGGAAGCAGAACGAGCTGATCAGCAGGTGCAGGTCGAACGCGTCGATGTCCTGGCGGAACGCGCCGCTCGCCGCGCCGCGTTCGACCAGTTCCTCGAGCGTCTTGATGATGCTGACGTTGCGGTTCTTGAACGACTTGAGCTGTTCGAGATACTTCGCGCCGTGGATGTTCTCGATCGACACGAGGCGGACGAAGTCGCGATGCTTGTCGTGATAGTCGAACGTGAATTCGACGAGGCGGCGCATGCCCTCGCGCGGCTCCATGTCACCGACGTGCAGTTCCTGCTCGAGTGCGCGGATATCGCCGTACACCTTCTCCAGCACGGCCTCGTACAAGCCTTCCTTGCTTTCGAAGTAGTAGTAGAGCATCCGCTTCGTCGTGTTGGTCCGCTCGGCGATGGCATCGACGCGCGCGCCCGCGAGGCCCATCGCGGAGAATTCCTGCGTGGCGACGTCGAGGATATTGCGCTTGGTTTGCTCGGGATCGTATTTGCGCCGCGCATCGGACGGAAGCGCGCGGGTGTCGGACGTGGCGGCCTTGCTTCCTGCTTTCATGTGACTTTATTGTGGCTTCGGCGGCTTGGAAAAGCCATTCTAGCATGCGGGAAATCCCCGCCCGGCCGACCTGACGCTCTAATCGGCAGGGCGGTTTCGGCCACCGTGGCCGCCGCTCAGCGGCGGCAGGAGGCGAGCGCGTCGCGGGCCTGATACGCCGTGTACGTGAGCTGCGCGGCGGCGAGGCCCGCCAGCCCGAACGTGCGCGTGAGCCCGAACGCATTGAAGCCTTCCGGCACCGGCCGGCCTTCGGCCAGCGCGGCCGCGAGCGCTTCGCCGGCCACCGTGGTCGGCGCCATCCCGTGGCCGCCGAACGCGATCGCGTGCCACACGCCGTCCGCGTCGCGGCCGATCTGCGGCATCTTGTGCCGCGCGTAGCTCATCAGCCCGCCCCACGCGTAGTCGACCTTCACGCCTTCCAGTTGCGGATACACGCGCAGCAGGTCGCGCCGCAGCAGGCGCGCGATTGCGTCGGGGCCGCGGTCGAGCACGGAGATCCGGCCGCCCCACAGGATGCGCGTGTCCTTCAGCGGACGGTAATAGTCGAACGCGAAACGCGTGTCGTAGATCGCGTACGGCGCGTCGATCGCGTCGGGCAGGCGCGCGCCGAGCGGTTCGGTCGCGATCACGTAGGTCGCGATCGGCAGCACCGCGCGCTCGATGCGCGGCGACACGCCGCGCGCGTAGCCGCCGCCGGCGAACACGACGTCCTTGGCGCGCACCGTGCCCTGCGCCGTGCGCACGATGTACCCGGCGCCTTCGCGCGCGATGCCGAGCGCGGCCGAGCGTTCGTACACGCGCGCGCCGCCGCGCGATGCGGCCGCCGCGACGCCGAGCACGTACTTGAGCGGATGGAAGTGGAAGGCGTTCGGCTCGAACAGGCCGCCGTAATAGCGCCGCGTCTTCAGCCGCTTGCGCAGCGCGTCCGTCGAAACGGGTTCCCAGTCGACGCCGAGTTCATCCTTCATCAGCGTGCGCACGCTGTCGAGCCGGGACGGATCGTCGAACCAGTTCGCGAGCATCACGCCCTGGTCGACGATGTCGCAGTCGATGCCGTAGCGCGCGATCCGCGCGCGGATCAGGTCGACCGCATCGACGGTGAGCCGGTACAACCGGCGCCCTTCGTCGCGGCCGAGCGTGCGCAGCAGGTCGGCGTTGTCGAGGCTGTAGCCGCCGAACACGAAACCGCCGTTGCGGCCCGACGCGCCGAAGCCGACCCGTTCGCTGTCGAGCACGACGACGTCATGCACGCCGCGCTCGACGAGGCCGAGCGCCGTGCACAGGCCGGCGAGGCCGCCGCCGACGATGCAGACCTGCGTGTCGATCGTGCCGGTCAGTTGCGGGTAGGGCTGGCGGGTAACGGTGGCTTCGTAGAAGTTCTGCATGCGATTTCGTTGACTCGTAACGGCGGAAAAACAGGCGGCGCGCGTCGATCTTGCCTGAACGTGCGCGCCGCGTCGAATGGGGGGCTGGGCGTCGGCCGCCGCGTTCGGGGGCGGCCGGTGCGATCCGGGCCGATCCGCGCGGTCAGGCGCCCGGCGTCGGGTTGGCCGGCCGGGCGACATAGCCCGCGTAGCCGGTGTCGGCCTGCGGCGCGGGTGCGGGCGTCGCGTTGCGTTCGATCCACGGCGCGATCTCCATGTCTTCGTAGCGCACGAGGCGGCATTTGCGCACGAGCGCGTAGCCGAGCCAGATCGCGAGGAAGAACGGCAGGCCGATGTAGGTCGCGGCGACGCCGACCCAGTCGATCTTGTCGGAGAGGAACGCCTGGTAATCCTGGCCGAGCGCGACGACCGCGCACAGCGCGAATGCGAACAGCGGGCCGAACGGGAACCACTTCGACCGGTACGGCAGTTGGTCGAGCCGGTAGCCCTGTTTCAGGAAGCCCTTGCGGAACCGGTAGTGGCTGACCGCGATGCCGAGCCACGTGATGAAGCCGGCCATGCCCGACGTGTTCAGCAGCCACAGGTACACGGTCTTGTCGCCGTAGAGCGACGTGAGGAAACACAGCGCGCCGACGGCCGTCGTCGCATACAGCGCGTTGCGCGGCACGCCCCCGCGCGACAGCTTCGCGAAGATCTTCGGCGCGCGGCCTTCGACCGCGAGGTTGTAGAGCATCCGCGTCGACGCATACATGCCCGAGTTGCCGGCCGACAGCACGGCCGTCAGGATCACCGCGTTCATCACGCCGGCCGCGAATGCGAGGCCCGCGTGGCGGAACACCAGCGTGAACGGGCTCACGCCGATGTCGGTCACGTCGCTCTTCAGCAGGCTCGGGTCGGTATAGGGAATCAGCACGCCGATCACGAAGATCGCCAGCACGTAGAACAGCAGGATGCGCCAGAAAATCTGCTTCACCGCGCGCGGGATCGTCGTGCGCGGGTTTTCCGATTCGCCGGCCGCGACGCCGATCATTTCGGTGCCCTGGAACGAGAAGCCCGCGATCATCGCGACGCCGAGCATCGTCGCCCAGCCGCCGGCGAACGGCGCGTCGCCGATCGTGAAGTTGCCCCAGCCCGCGCTCGGGCCGCCCTGCATGATCCCGAAGATCATCAGCAGGCCGACGCCGACGAACGCGAGCACCGTCAGCACCTTGATCAGCGCGAACCAGTATTCGGCTTCGCCGAAGCCGCGCACCGACAGCGCGTTGAGCGCGAAGATCAACGTGAGGAACAGCGCGCTCCACCAGACGCCCGGCACGTGCGGGAACCAGTAGTGCATCACGAGTTGCGCGGCGACCAGTTCCACCGCCAGCGTCACGGCCCAGCTGTACCAGTAGTTCCAGCCGAGCGCGAAGCCGAAGCCTTCGTCGACGAACTTCGCGCCGTAGGTCGCGAACGAGCCCGACACGGGCATGAACGCGGCCATTTCGCCGAGGCTCGTCATCAGGAAATAGACCATCAGGCCGATCACCATGTACGCGAGCATCGCGCCGCCGGGGCCGGCCTGCGAGATCGACGCGCCGGACGCGACGAACAGGCCCGTGCCGATCGAGCCGCCGATGGCGATCATCCGCAGATGGCGGGCCTGCAGCGCGCGGTGGAGGGACGGCTTCGCGGGCGGCGAGCCGGACGGACGGGGCGAATCGGGGCGGGTATCGGAATGCATGGCGGGCGCTGGGCGCTGTCTCCGGGATTGTTTTTCGGTGACGAAGCGCGACGCGTTGCCGGCTGCCGGCCGGGCAGCGGTAATGCGGTGCTGAAACGGGCCGGATGAACCGGGCCGCGATGCGTGTCGCCTTCGTCTGTCGTCCGGCAGCCGTCACGGCGGCCGGCGGCGCGCCGGGTGCATTGCACCTCGACGTCGCAACGATTGTGTGTGCCCGGTGCATGGGCCGGCAAACGATATTTCCGAACAGGGTGATGCAGCTTTATCATCAACTTGCATCGCGTCGGGATGCGTCCGATGGCCTGGCTGCGGGCGTTGGAAACGTCCCATATCGGCACGAGAATGGATCGGTCCGGCTCGCCGAGGTGTTGCGTTTTCGGAATGAAGTCGTGAGTTAATATCAATAGCGGCCCGACTTGTGGCCGCCGACAATGTGTTTCATGGATCGTGCCGCCGCGAGGCGGGAGCGCGCCGTCCGGCGGGCTTCCGGCGGGGGCGCAGCGCGATGCGCCGTGCGGCGCACCGGGTCTGCCGCGCGGCGCATCCGCTTGCACAGGGCGCGCGAACGCGCTCCAATCGAATCACGCGGGCGGCGCTGCCGCCGCACCGATCAATCTGTCCCTGAAGAGGAAGTGATGCAATTCAACGACATTCTTGCCGCGCTCGATATCGATCTCGCCCAGTGGAAAGGCAACGCGTTGACCGCGCGTTCGCCGCTCGACGGCGCGACGCTCGCGACGCTGGCCGTCGACACGCCCGCCGACGCCGAGCGCAAGATCGACGCCGCGCACGACGCATTCCTCAAGTGGCGCACGGTGCCGGCGCCGGTGCGCGGCGAACTCGTGCGCGTGTTCGGCAACGTGCTGCGTGAGCACAAGGCCGAGCTCGGCCGCCTCGTCACGCTCGAGGCCGGCAAGATCACGTCGGAAGGCCTCGGCGAAGTGCAGGAAATGATCGACATCTGCGATTTCGCGGTCGGCCTGTCGCGCCAGCTTTACGGCCTCACGATCGCCTCCGAGCGCCCCGGCCACCGGATGATGGAAACGTGGCACCCGATCGGCGTGTGCGGCGTGATCTCGGCGTTCAACTTCCCGGTCGCCGTGTGGGCATGGAACGCGGCGCTCGCATTCGTGTGCGGCGATTCGGTCGTGTGGAAGCCGTCCGAGAAGACGCCGCTCACCGCGATCGCGTGCCACGTGCTGCTCCAGAAGGCGATCCGCGAATTCGAGAAGACCCACCCGGGCGTCGCGCCGGCGGAGCTGAGCCAGCTGGTGCTCGGCATGCGCGATGTCGGCGAGGTGCTGACGGCGTCGAAGAAGGTGCCGGTGGTCAGCGCGACGGGCAGCGTGCGGATGGGCCAGGAAGTCGCGAAGGTGCTGAGCCAGCGTCTCGCGCGCGGCATCCTCGAACTCGGCGGCAACAACGGGATGATCGTCGCGCCGAGCGCCGATCTCGATCTCGTCGTGCGCGCGGTCACGTTCGCGGCGGTCGGCACGGCTGGCCAGCGCTGCACGACGCTGCGCCGCCTGTTCGTGCATCGCAGCCTGGTCGAACAGCTGCTGCCGCGTATCGAGAAGGCCTATGCGTCGGTGAAGGTCGGCAACCCGCTTGAAGAAGGCACGCTGGTCGGCCCGCTGGTCGATCGCGCGTCGTTCGACGCGATGCAGAAGGCGCTGGCCGATGCACGCGAGCAGGGCGGCGAAGTGAAGGGCGGCGAGCGCGTCGACGTCGGTCACGCGGATGCGTACTACGTGCGTCCGGCCATCGTGCGGATGCCGAAGCAATCGGCGGTGGTCGAGCGCGAGACGTTCGCACCGATCCTGTACGTGATGGTCTACGACAACTTCGACGACGCGATCGAACTGCACAACGCGGTGCCGCAAGGCCTGTCGTCGGCGATCTTCACGAACGACATGCGCGAGGCCGAGCAGTTCATGTCGGCAGCGGGCAGCGATTGCGGGATCGTCAACGTGAACATCGGCACGAGCGGCGCGGAGATCGGCGGCGCGTTCGGCGGCGAGAAGGAAACGGGCGGCGGCCGCGAGTCGGGTTCGGATGCGTGGAAGGCGTATATGCGCCGCGCGACGAACACGATCAACTACAGCCGGCAGTTGCCGCTGGCGCAGGGGGTGAAGTTCGATGTTTGATGCGGAGCGCCCGGGAGGGCGCTGCGTGTGAGTAGAAAGGGCCGGCTGCCGCGTTGCGGTGCCGGCCCTTCGTTCATCCGCGCGACGGCGGGCGTACGAGCCGCGTCATGCGTCTCCCGCAGCCGGCATGTTCTGCACCACCAGCATCTGCGGGCTCGACAGCGTGATCCCCGCCGCGCGCAACTGCTTCAGGATCTCGAACAGCAGATCGCTCTTCGTCGAACCGGCGATCCGCGGGCTCGACACGTAACCCGTCACGCTCAGCGTGATGCCATCCGGCGTGAGCTGGCTGAACGTGACCGACGGCGCCGGCTTCTCGAGAATCGCCTCGTGCGAGCGATACGCGTCGAGCAGCAGGTCGCGCACCTGCTCGGGATCGGTGTTCAGCGGGAACGTCAGCACCAGCGTCGCGACGCCCTGCGTGCTGTTGCCCATCGTCACGTTGCGCAGGTTCTGCGAGATCAGTTGCGAGTTCGGCACGATCACGGTCGAGCGGTCGCTGAGCTGGATCTCGGTCGCACGCACGTTGATGCGGCGAATGTCGCCCTCGACGCCCGCGATGCTGATCATGTCGCCGACCTTCACCGGGCGTTCGGTCAGCAGGATCAACCCCGACACGAAATTCTTCACGATCTCCTGCAGGCCGAAACCGATACCCACCGACAACGCACTGACGATCCACGCGAGGTTGTTCCACCGGACGCCGAGCAGCCCGAGCGTCATCAGCACGAGCAGCACATAGCCGACGTTGGTGAACAGCGTGATCAGCGACACGCGCATCCCGGTATCCATGCCGAGCGCGGGCATGAACTCGCTGTCGAGCCAGCGGCGCAGCGAGCGCAGCAGGTAGAAGCCGATCGCGAACCCGATTCCCGCGTTCATGATCCGGTCGGGCATGATGTTCAGGCTCTGCAGCCGCTGGCTGCCGATCATCGCGACTGCACTGTCGAGCAGATCGCCCGGCGTCGTGCCGAAGCCGCCCGTCATCAGCGCGATGGCCGCGATCAGCATCAGCAGGCTCGTGCCGAAACCGGACAGGACCGTGCGGGCCTGGTCGAGGTGCCGGTCTTCGAGCGCGAACAGGTGCTTGATCTGCCGGCCCGTCGACAGGCCCGGCGAGAACAGGCTTTCGCTCGCGTCGCGCGTCAACTGGATCAGGATGTAGGTGGCGCACAGCACGATCTCGAACCACACGAGCTCGTACGTGATGAAGCGCGCCACCGTGATGTAGCCGATCAGGAGTGCGATCAGCGTCGCGACGATCGCCAGCGTGACGCCGGCGTGGATCAGCCCGGCGAGCGTCGAGCGCTGCTCGGGCGCCTCGCCGGCCGCCGCGAGCCGGCTACGCGCGCGGTTCGAGCGCAGCAGCGACGCGCCGACCGTGACCGCGACGACCAGCGACACGATCCCGCGGCCGAACAGCGTGACCGACAGGCTGGTGTCGACGATCCGGTTGATCGATTCGAGCGTGCCGGACATCAGCAGCAACGCGGCCAGGATGCCGGGGAACGGCTTCATCGCGCGCGCGACGGGATCGGCGAGCGCGGGCAGGCGCCACGACGGATGTTTCGTGCAGAGCAGCGCACGGCCGAGCCCGGCGATCAGTGCGCAGGTTGCGGCGAGCTTCGCGAACTGATCCCACAGATCGCTCAGCGCTGGCGTGAGGTCGTAATGGCGTGCGACGGCGAGGTAAAAGATCTGGACGGCGATGGCAGTTGCCAGCAGCGTCGACAGCGCGGTCGACAACGCCAGCGCGCTGCGGCGCAAACGGGTGGCCGGCAGGCGGTTCACGCAAAACCACGCGAGGCCGCGCTCGATGAGCCGGCGGCCGCCCATCCATGCCGCGAACGCGGCAACCAGCAGCAGCACGGTGATCGCCTTTTGTCCCGGCACCCACGACGAGCGCAGCATGTCGAGCATTTCTTCGTCGAAATCCCCGAGCCGCTGGGCGTCGTCCGGCGAAAGATGGAACAGCGGCAGCCAGAACTGCGCGCTGAAAATGCCGCCCGAACGGAACGCGAGCTGGTTCTTCAGCAGGCCGCGATGCAGCTTCGCGAACTGCTCGTTCAGGTTCGTGACGCTGGTCTTCTGGTCGGCAACCTGTTTCAGCGCCGCATCGATCTGGGTCTTGCGCGTATTCAGCGTGGCCCGCTGCTTCGCGACGGCCGGCGCTTCCGGCGCGGCGCCCTCGGCAGGCGCCGGGCCCAGGACGTCGAGTTGCGCCTGGATTTGCGCGCGCTGCGGGACGAGATCGCTCTGCAGCTTGTCGACGTCGGTGCTCAGTTCCTGCGTCGAGTCGCTGAGCGCGTCCAGTTCCTTGCTGTTGGACGCGGTCGAGGTCTGCTGCTTGATGCGGTCCAGTTCCGCCTGCATCTGCTTGAGCTGCGCGACGGCGTCGTTCAGCGAGATGGCCGGGACGGGCGCGCCGACGCCGCTCGCGCTCGGGGCCGACGCGGCCGCCGGAAACGCCGACGCGGTCGCGATCGCGGCGAACTGCAGCAGCGCGATCAGTGCGATCCGGCGAGCGTAGTTGGATAGTCGTTGTATGAACATGGAATGCTTACGATTTGCCGACGATGCCGGTCGCCGAAAGGCGCCCGGAAGCCGGTGGTTGGCCCGGTAGCATGTTACCGGGGTGTGGCGACGAGCGATGTTCGAATCCGCGGGGGCGGAATCGGGGCGCCGCATGGGGGCGACGGGCCACGATTTGGCAGCTTATGCCCGGTTGATCGGGCTTGCGTGGATTGTGCCCGGCAGGAAAGGTCGCGGTTCGTGGTGCTCGGTGACGCTGATCGGCCAGATAGATGGTTACCGAATTTACATACCATTCGGGGCAAGTCGCGCCAAAAATAGGGTGCGATAACCCGTTTTAGGTGCGGGTTCGAGCGCCGTGACCTTTCATTTTCCAGTCGTCCATTCGTCGGTACAATGCCGCGGTTCGCTGGCATGACGTCCAATATATGAACCGGGGACGGCTTCCGCGAGCCGAAAAACGAACAATGAAAAGAATCCTGAGAGCATGGCAGATCAAAAACTCCCGCCGGGCGCGGAATATGAGCAGGCCACCCCGTGGCTGACCGATGTGCATCCGGACGACGTCGTGGCGTCCGGCGAAGGCTTCAACGCGTGGCTGATCAGCGTGACGAACGGCTACGTGAACGTCGACCGGCTGGCGACGGTGGCCAGCATGATTCCGGTCCTCAACAACCTCATGGCGCTGGCCGATGCGCTCACCGACATCGTCTCGATCATCCGCAAGCGTGGCGGTGAACTGCTCGACTATCTCGGACTGGCGATCAACCTGATCGGCGTGATTCCGTTTCCGCCGGTACTGGCGCCGATGCGCCTCACGGCTCGGCCGCTGCTGGCGCTGATCCGCAATCAGCTTCTGATTCACAAGCGTGACATCGGCGCCGCGATCGTGTCGATCGTCGTCACGCACGTGCAGGCGTCGTTTTCGACCGAGGTCGAGGACTTCCTGACGAAGCTGCAGGCCGTGGTCGACGACCTGATCGATCATTGCGCGGCGAAAGCGCAGGAGATCTTCACGGGTCTGGCCGACGGCATCGACGCGGTGGTGGCGGGCAAGCTGTTCGATCCGACGAAGAACGAACAGGAGGCCGCCAAATACCGGCAGTTGATGAAGAAGAGCGGATGGCTCAGCACGGACCCGGTAAAGGGGGCGTGGGGTTACCTGTCCGAGTCCCTGGTGGCGAAGGGCAAGCGCAACGCCAACTCCGTCGGCAGCACGGCGGCCGGGCTCGTTCCCGAGAAGTACGTCGCGCCGATCCGCTCGATTGCGGTGTCGTTGCGTACGTTGGCGCCGGTAGTGGTCGCCAAGATCAACGAACTGAAGGGCAGCGACGAAGGCAAGCTGATGTGGCTGCTGCTGAAGCTGATCAATGCGCTGCGGCACAAGCGTGAAGCGATGCGGGCCGCGTCGATCAAGTCGCAGGGCACGACGGAAGCAGAGGCCCGGCGGGCGCAGGTGCCGATTGCCGCGACGAAGAAGGAGGCGAAAGCGAAGGGCGCCGGCGTCGACCACTGCGAAGAGTGCGGGCTCGGGGCGTCGGGCGGTTCGATCAGCTATTCGTTTGGCGACGAGACGTTTTCCCATGCCGATTTTGAATTGCCGGGTGCGATGCCCGTCGTGTGGATGCGGGTCTATCGGTCCCGGCTGGCCGGATACGATGACGGCGAGCTGGGGGCGCGCTGGCTGTCGCCGTACATGACGCGTATCGACGTTCGGGGCGGCAAGTGGATCTACAGCGATTCAACGGGCCGCAACATCGAATATCCGGCGCTCGCGGCAGGTGCCGTTCACGACGACCGCGTGGAAGGCGTAACGCTGAGCCGGCTCGACGACACGTGGGTGACTGTCGCGTACGGTCACGATTTGCTTCACGTCTACGAGAAGCGCGGCGATTCGTTCCGCCTCGCATTGCAGAAGGACCGCGCGGGAAATACGATCGCGCTCGATTACGACGACGCGAATCGACTGGCGCGGCTCGTCAGCTCGGCCGGGCATACGCTCGCGTTTCGTCACGACAGCCGCGGGCGTATCGCAACGATCGAGCAGATCATCGACGCGAATACGCGCACGACACTCGCGCAGTACCAATACGACGAGCACGGCGATCTGGTTCGGGCAACTGATCGTTACGGTAACGCGCGTCAGTATGCGTACCATCGCCATCTGATTACCCGCTACACGGATCGCACGGGCCGCGGCATGAACCTCGAGTGGGAGGGAGGCGAGCGCGACGACAATACGAACGCACAGTGCGTGCGTGAATATGCCGATGACGGCAGTCACGACATTCGCCTGATGTGGCATCCGAACATCCGGTTGACCTATGTGACCGACGCGCTGGGCAACGTCACGCGGTACTACTACAACATCCGCGGGTACATGTACCGGATCGCGTATCCGGATGGGACCGAGGAGTGGATGCGGCGCGACCAGGACAACAACCTGGTGATGCACGTTCATCGCGACGGCGGCATCGAGGAGATGGACTACGACGCGCGCGGGAACCTGACGAAGCATTATCGCGTCGACGGGGCGGTTGTCGCGATGGAATACGACGACAAGGATCAGCTCGTTCGACTCAAGGACCCCGAAGGGTACGTGTGGGAACGTTCGTACGATGACGCGGGCAATCTGGTGGGGCAGAAGGATCCGCTCGGGCATGAGACGAAGTACGTGTACAACGCCAGCGGAATGCCGATCGAGACGATCGATGCCAAGGGCGGTGCGACTTCGCTCGTCTACGATGACGCCGGGCAGTTGCTGCAATACACCGACTGTTCCGGCAAGGTGGCGAAGTGGCAATACGATGGCGCCGGGAGACTTGCGCAGTCGATCGACGCCGCGGGTCATGCCACGGTCTACCAGTACGGCAAGAATGGCGGGTTGAGCGAGATCTCGTCGGCGGCGGGTACCGTTCGATTCACGCATGATGCAGAAGGCCGGTTGCTGTCCCAAACCGATCCGATGGAGCGCGTCACGCGCTATTCGTACGACGTGGCGGGGCGTGTGGCAAGCCGCGTCGATGCGCTCGGCTTTACGCTTTCATATCGCTATGACCGTCTCGGCCGCTTGACTGCATTGACCGACGCAAATCGCGCGACCTATCAGTTTCACTACGATCCTGCGGGGCGCTTGCTGGAGGAGATCGGTTTCGACGGCAAGCGAACGACGTACAGCTACGACGAGGGCTCGCTGCAGCCGGTGAAGATCGACGAGGCCGGGCAGGTGACGGAACTCGAATTCGATCAGGCTGGCCGGATCGCACGCCGGATCTCGGGCGCCAGCGAGGAGCGGTTTGCGTACGACGCGAGCGGCCGGCTCATCGAGGCGCGCAACAGTCACAGCCGGATGCAGATGTTCTTCGATCCGGTCGGCAATCTGGTTCGCGAGCATCACGCCTACCGGCTGTTTGGCGACTCGCGCAGCTACGTGTGGCATCACGAATACGATGAAATCGGCACGCGGATCAAGACCGTTCGACCCGATGGGCATGTGCTGGACTGGCTGACCTATGGCTCCGGACACGTGCACGGGCTCGTGCTCGATGGCGAGGAGCGAATCCAGTTCGAGCGTGACGATCTGCACCGTGAAACGGGGCGGACGCTGTCGAGCAAGCTGGCGCAGCAGACGCAATACGATCCGGCCGGCCGGATTACCCGGCAGTCCGTTCGGCGATCAAATGCGCCGGCAGCGCTGGCCGAGCGTCGCTATCGGTACGATGCCGTTGGACAACTCGAACATATCGAGGACAGCCGGAAGGGGTTGATCAGTTATCGCTATGACCCGATCGGCCGCCTCATTGCGGCGATCGGGCCGCTCGGCGCGGAGCATTTTGCGTTCGACCCGGCGAGCAATATCGTTGATCAAGGCAGTCCCAAACACGCGCGTACGCCGGGGCTGGCGAAGGCGAGTCCTGTGGTGCCGGACAGCGTGGACAGCACGTTGCCGCCGAAAGTGCCGAAGGTGCTCGGCAATCTGTTGAAGGAATACGCCGGCACGCACTTCGAATACGATGCGCGCGGGAATTTGATCGGGAAGCGTTCGCCGTCGGGTAGGCAGCAATATGAGTGGGATGGATTCAACCGGTTGAGAATCGCGCGCGTCGAGGAGTCTGAGCGGCGGCATGAGGCTCGGTATTTCTACGATCCTTTCGGGCGCCGGATCGGCAAGGACGTCGATGGTGTGCGAACGGTGTTCGGCTGGGATGGTGATCAGCTTGCTTATGAAAGCAGCGAAGGCAGCGCGACGCAGTATGTGTACGAGCCGGAATCGTTCGTCCCGCTTGCGCAATATGTAACGGCTCAGCCGGTTGCGGGGATTCAGACACCGGTGTGGCGGGAAGGCGAGCCGTATGTGCCGGAGAACGATCCGCTGCAACGTGTGCCGGAACGGCAGTCGGACGCGCACTTGTTCTACTACCACTGTGACCAGATCGGTACGCCGTTGTTGATGACGGACGAGGCCGGCGAGGTGGTGTGGGAGGCGTCGTATCGGGCCTGGGGTGAAGCGCGGGAGGTGATTGCGCGGGTATCGCAGCGGGCGGGTATCGCGCCGCGGAACCCGATTCGGTTTCAGGGGCAGCAGGAGGATGCGGAGACGGGGCTGAGGTATAACCGGAATCGGTATTACGATCCGAGTAATGGTCGGTTTATTAGCAAGGATCCTATCGGCCTTGCCGGCGGCATCAATGTCTATCAGTATGCTCCCGATCCGGTAGGTTGGATTGATCCAATGGGGCTTGCGAAGGTAGGACAACTCGGCACCTACGGGGATCTTAATGGGGGCGATAACGTTGGCGACGGTTTACAAGCTCACGAGCTTCTTCGCCACGAATATCTAGTGCAAAAAGGATTGGCTAGCAAAAATTGCAGAGATGCGGACAATCCTTCAATTGCACTTGATCTCGATAGGCATACCCGAGGTCCTGCTACTGATACTCGTAAAATAGGCGGTGCGCATTATCACGAAGGCAAGATAAGACAGACTTACGGGCTCGGTAGAAACGAGTTTCATGATGATATTAAGCGAGAGCTGGATATTACTCAGGGTGGCTTGAGAAAGGCTGGAATTTCGGCAAGTCAAGCGAGGCGGCTTAGGAAGCGGGCAAAAGCATTTCTGGCGAAAAAATGTCCGTGCATATGTGAGGGTTGATATGAAAAAGCTATTAATGGATTCGGAGTGCTATGACGCGCTTGAGCCGAGGATCGGAGGTGGGGCGCTTATTGGGGGGCTCGTAGCGTGGCCGACGACCTCATCGGGAGAAGAGCTTCAATTGGTGGCATCTCTGCCGGCCACGTTCCTTGAGGTTGAGGGCGGGGCTGAGTATATCTCGGTGTTTTCGTTTTACTCAAAGGATGACTATTTCTTGGATCGCATAACGTATCACGGTGATCCTGGAGAAATGGCAATTATTAAGGGGGGGAGGACGACTCAGGTTGTTTTTCATGAGAAAGGAGGGGAGGTCTTTGGGAGGGATGTCATACCGGCTAGAAGGCTAATTGTCGGGGATGATGTCGCGCAACCATATCAAGGTAGCGGAATTGGTGCGTCGCCTGGATTCCTCCAAAACGAAAGCTTGGCACTCGACCAGGGTCTTGAATTCTCCTTGCAACTGTATTCGGGCGATTTTCCGGAGAACTGGACGGATATATTTGGGCTGAGCGATGCCCTGGCTTATTTGTTTGTCGACAAAGATAAATGCGAAGGGTTGTTTTTCGCTCAGGTTACGTGATATCTGTTGCGGTAAAACTGTTGGGCTAACCGGAAGCAAGGAACGATCTGCCAAGAAGTATTGCGCCCTGTCTCAAAGAGCCGACCCGCGATGTCCGGTCGGCATGCTGAACTGCGCGCAGTACGACAAGTACTATCAGGACACCACGAGTGTAGGCGTCGAATACTTCCCTTGGTATGCAAACCCATCGCGAGGGAAGTGGCACGAAAAGTTTCCGGATGGCGTCGTCGTCATTGGGAGAAAAATATCCGGAATAGAATTAAGGGGGTGTCGCGATGAAGGCACGGCAGCAGATTTTAACTGAGGCGGATGAATTTGTTCGATTTCTTGAGAGAGGATCCTTTTGCGATCGACCGTATAGAGATGATTTGTCTGGGGGATATATAACTACGGATACTGCCGTGGCACGTCACTTTGCTAGGAATGATTCATTCGATGAGTTCGACGAGTGGATAACTGTTACCGACTCTGCTGGTATGTTTGCTGATACCTTTGAGTGGAGTCGTTTAATCATGGTTCGGTTTCGGAAGAATGGATATGGGGATATTGAGTCAAAAAATTTCAATGGTGTCATCGAGAAATGATCGGGTTCGATATAATGTCAGATGATTGAGTTGATGTGCCGGGATATTGAAATAATGCTTCGGTGCTATGCAAATGATTTCTTTCAAGTATTTGGAAGGATATTTTGAGTATCTATTTGGATGACGCGTTCCCGTGCGGATGGAAAGGGAGATGCCCTGATGGACAATTGGTTGTATTTTCTAATGTGATTTGATTTGCCTCAATGTGTATCGAGTCTGACGGCATGGATTGATCTGATTAGCGAATCGCGATTTGTCAGGGTGCGATGGTTTTGGACGACAGCTTGAAGGCAGCCAATATCGATTGGCCGACGGTGAAACCAATATGACGCCATGCTGCGCTCGCCAATGACGGTGGAACCGGATTGATCAAGGCCGCTCCGGTGCGTGGCGACGCCGGGCTGCGCGTCAGTTGGCTGATGTGCTCCACCGCTTGCCTCGCTAAAATGCGCGAAGCCGCTCGCCAACGCCCCACTGGTAGCGCCAAGACAATCAAGAATCCGGAGACTTGCCACCATGGCATCCACCCAGCCCGACCCGCTCGTCGCAGCGGGCGCCGCCCGCCCTGCGGCGATCGATCCCGGCTCCATCTCGGCCCGCCTCGACCGCCTGCCGCCCACCCGCACCGTCTGGAAACTCGTCGTCCTGCTGAGCCTCGGCTTCTTCTTCGAGCTTTACGACCTGCTCTATAGCGGCTACGTCGCCCCCGGCCTCGTGAAAAGCGAAATCCTCTCGGCGACGACGCACGGCTTGTTCGGCACCACGGGTGTCGCGAGCTTCATCGCGGCGCTGTTCTCCGGGCTCTTCATCGGCACGATCGCGTGCGGTTTCCTCGCCGACCGCTTCGGCCGCCGCGCGATCTTCACGTGGTCGCTGCTGTGGTACACGGCGGCCAACGTCGTGATGGCGTTCCAGGACACCGCCGCCGGGCTGAACTTCTGGCGCTTCGTCGTCGGTCTCGGCCTCGGCGTCGAGATGGTGACGATCGGCACATACATCTCCGAACTCGTGCCGAAGCAGATCCGCGGCCGTGCATTCGCGTGCGAGCAGGCGGTCGGGTTCGTCGCGGTGCCGGTGGTCGCGTTCCTCGCATACCTGCTCGTGCCGCATGCCCCGTTCGGCCTCGACGGCTGGCGCTGGGTCGTGCTGATCGGCGCGCACGGCGCGCTGTTCGTATGGTGGATCCGCCGCGAACTGCCGGAAAGCCCGCGCTGGCTCGCGCAGCAGGGCCGGGTCGACGAAGCCGACCGCATCATGCGCACGCTCGAGGCGAAGGTCGAAGCCGAATACGGCCGGCCGCTGCCGCCGCCCGCGCCCGCCGAGCCCGTGCCGCCGCGCGGCAGCTTCCGCGACATGTGGGTGCAGCCGTATCGCAGCCGCACGATCATGATGACGATCTTCAACGTGTTCCAGACGGTCGGCTTCTACGGTTTCGCGAACTGGGTGCCGACGCTGCTGATCAAGCAGGGCATCACGATCACGTCGAGCCTGATGTATTCGAGCGTGATCGCACTCGCCGCGCCGGTCGGCCCGCTGATCGGCCTCGTGATCGCCGACCGCTTCGAGCGCAAGTCGGTGATCGTCTCGATGGCGGCGGCGATCGTCGTCTGCGGGTTGCTGTTCAGCCAGACGACGGTGGGCGCGTTCCTGATCGTGCTCGGCATCGGCCTCACGCTCGCCAGCAACATCATGTCGTACAGCTTCCACGCGTATCAGGCCGAACTGTTCCCGACGTCGATCCGCGCACGGGCCGTCGGCTTCGTCTATTCGTGGAGCCGCTTCTCGGCGATCTTCTCGTCGTTCGTGATCGCGGCCGTGCTGAAGGGTTTCGGCACCTTCGGCGTCTTCGCGTTCATTGCGGGCGCGATGGTGATCGTGATGGCTGCGATCGGGCTCATGGGGCCGCGCACGAAGGGCATTGCGCTCGAAACCATCTCGAAGTGATCGGTGGTCGCGCACGCATGTCGCATGGTTCGTGCGGCATGCGTGCGATGCGATGGTGATTGCATCGAGTATCGGAAATGATCTGGCATACGAATCGATTTGAAGATGCAGTCGTGCCTTGGCGAAACACACGGCTCCCTGTATCGATCTCGAGCGCCCAACGCACAAGCCTGCCACGCAATCAAACGGCGAGCGGCAACGAGTTGAAACAAAGCGTGACGAAGCGCAAAACCGCGCCGTTCCTCCCTGCCGATTCTTGCGCGGACGCGTAAAATGAAGGGCCTGACGACTCATTAGCCGCCATCGGGCCGGTTGCGTTGCAACAGCGAACGGCTCCACCGCGAAGAGGCGTCGGCGCCGGGCGCATACGATGCGCCGGATGTGTCGATGGCTCGCGCGGAAGCTGCGCCGCTCGCAACAGCAGCATGCGGCGGCCGGATCGGCCGATGGCTTCGAACGTATGATGCTTTTCAGCCAAGCGCGGCGATTTGCGAAGCCGCGTTGTCTTGCTCGTGTCGCCGCTGCGTGTTTCTGGCTCGTTGCGGCACTGCCGATCTCCGTGCTTGTCGCGCGGCCTGCCTTTGCGGCGTCCGACGCACCGTTGCCCGCTGCTACGTCGTCCTCATCAGTCGAGTTGTCCGTATCGGCGGCTTCTCGCGCGCATGCTGCTTCGTCAGCGCGTGCATCGTCGGGTGCGTCGGCGGCCCAGCCCGCGCCTGCGGCATCACACGCACATCCTGCGGAGCCTGCCAGTCCGGCATCGGGCGCATCAAGTGCATCGAGTGCATCGAGTGCATCGGCGCCCTCCGCAGCTTCTGCTGCTTCCGCCGCATCAGCCGCCACACCTGCATCGGCCGCTTCCGCCACGCCCGCCAGCGAGGCCGAGGCACCCGCGCCGACACCGCCGCGCCAGCATCCCCCCCTGTCGGCCGAAGAGGCAAAAATTGCGACGGCACGCGCGGTCGACATGCGCAAGCGCTTCACACAGGAAGTCACGCGGCGCCTGAACGTGCCTGCAAGCGAGCAGCGCGCGTACGGCGAGCGGCTCCAGAAGGCGCTCGCCGAAGCGGACCTCGGCAACCTGGCGGGCGAATACATCGCGATGGTCGACCGCTCACCGAACGTGCAGGCGCTGTTCATCTACTTCCGCGCGACGCCGGCCAACGCGTGGATGATGATCGGCGCATCGCCGGTCGGCACCGGGCTGCCGGGCAAGTACGACCATTTCCTGACACCGCTCGGCGTGTTCCATCACTCGCCGGACAACATGGACTTCCGCGCGGAAGGCACGACGAACGAGAACGGCATTCGCGGCTACGGCCGCCGCGACATGCGCATCTACGACTTCGGCTGGGTGGACGGCGAGCGCGGCTGGGGCAAGGGCGGCGTGTCGCCGATGCGCTTCCAGATGCATGCGACCGATCCCGATCGCCTTGAACCGCTGCTGGGCATACGGCACTCGAAGGGGTGCGTGCGGATTCCCGCGTCGCTGAACACGTTCTTCGACCGGCACGGCCTGCTCGACGACGATTACCAGGCGCGCGTCGAAGCTGGCAAGTCGTTGTGGGTGCTGCGTCGCGACCGCGACATCACGCCGATCGCGGGCCGCTACCTGGTCGTGATCGACAGCGCACGCAAGACGCGGCCTGCGTGGTCGCCGTTGCCGGGGCGCAAGGCGTGGTCGAAGGTGCCGAAGGGCGGCGACACGGCGGACTGACCGTCGATCACGCTGGCGCGCGTCGCGTCGTTCCGCGCGCTGGGCAACCGCTGCGGCGCGATCGTCGCCGACATCATGGATGCGGAACTGGCGTACAACAAGAAGCGGCGCGGCGTCGAAGACGCGCCGAGGTACGACCCGACCGCGCTCGGCTATCTCGTCGATCCGACGCTGTTCGGTGGACGCAGGGTGAACGTGATGGTCGAGACGACCGGGCGGTGGACGCTTGGCGAGATGGTCGTCGACTGGAGCGGGCGCAGCGGCCGAGCGGCGAATGCGACGTGGATCAACGAGGTCGACACGGACCGCTTCTACGCGACGCTCGTCGAGCGCATCGCGAAGCTGCCCTGAACGCGGGCAGTCACGCGATGCGCGGCTTCGTCGATCTCGATGATCGGAATCCTCACCCCATGCTTCGTGCGCGGTGTACCGCACGCATCACGCTGGACGCTTGCGCTGAGCAGTGCGTGCAGTTCATCCGCGCTGATCGTCGGCGCACCTTCCTGCGTCTTGATGCGCGCGTGCCGGAACAGCTCGGCGACGCCCGGCAAGTCACCGGTGTCCAGCAGTTCCCCGTAGCGGTAGAGCGGGTTCGCGATCTCGACTGCGCTGTGGGTCACGCGGGCGCCACCGTCGTTGAACGATGACGACGATGGTGCGCGGCGCGGGGCGGCTCTGCTTCGTCCGGGTGGATTAATCTGGCGCGGAGCGCGGAGCGCGGGGCGCGGTGCCGGCAACTGCCTTCGTCATCGCGCGCTCCTATAATGAGCGCCGACACGACAACAGCAACAACAAAGACGAGGGCGACCCTTCCGATGGGCAATCGATCATGGCTGTATCTCCAGGCCGGTGACGGCGACGACGCGCGAACGATCGCGCTCGCGGAATCCAACAATCACTTTCCGCTGCTGTGGCGCGTGCTGCTCGCCGATGGCGGCGCGGGCGACGCGATTACCGATCAGCGCGTGTTCGGCGATGCCGGGACGCCGAATCTCGCCAGCGACGCGCGTGCGGCGCATGCGCGACTCAGCCGGCTCGCGTCGTTCGTCGTCGCGTATCCGCTGCCCGGTGACGATCCGGCGCTCGCGCGTCAGTTCGATGCGCTCGTGCGTCATCTCGGCGAATCGATCGACGCGCTCGGCGATGCGCACGGCGCACCACGGTTTTCCGCGAATCTCGACGAGTTGTCGTGGTTCGACGGCGGCGATCCGAACGACTACATCGACCAGGAACGCGATACCTGCACGCGCCTGTGGTGGCAGGTCGCGAACTGCATGGACTTTCGCGACGTGCACGGCGTGCGCGATGCGCTCGAGATCGATACGCCACCCGACTGGCGCGACTGGGCGTGGGGCTTCGGGTTCGGCTGCATGTCGCATCACTATTTCGTCCGTCAGGAGCCGCCGCGCGGCGTGATGTTTGCCGAGATGTTCGATGCCGGCGAGGTGCACGGCAACTGGCTCGGCCACGGCACGTTCAGCTTTCGCGCACGCAACGGCCGGTGGGGCGTGCGGCGTGAAATCGACGACGCGTGGCGCGTGATCGTGCCGCCCGAGTGGACGAGCCTGTGGACGAGCGGCGCGCGCGACGGCCGGTTGCTGTGGGCCGCGCGTGACGGGAAGGTCGGCCTGCTGTTTGCCGATGGCGATAGCGATGGCGACGAGATGCGGATCGTGCGCGAACCGTCATTCGACGCCGTGTGGGATTTCAGCGGCGACGTCGCATGCGTGCGCGTCGGCGAGCGGTTTGGACTCGTGCGCACGGACGGCACGTGGGCGCTCGAACCGTCGCTCGACGATTTCGGCGATTTCACCGGCGGGATCGCATCCGCGAGCCTGGACGGCCGCTGGGGCTTCGTCGACACGCACGGTGCGTGGGTGATTCCGCCGCGTTTCGACGATGCGCATGAATTCGAGAACGGCGCCGTCGCGGCGGTATCCGAAGGCGAGCGGTGGGGGCTGATCGGGCGCGACGGACAATGGCGCGCGCCGCCCGAGTGGGACGCGCTCGAATGGTCGTCCGAATGCGGCGCCTTCGTCGCGCAGCGCGATGGTCACGTCGGCCTCGTCGATGCGAAGGGCCGGGTCGTCGTCGAACCGCATTACGCGGAAGTCGCCAGGCTGACCGACGACGAACGGACCGACATGCTGACCGAGCTCGGCGCGATCCGCCACATCGTTCGGCGCGACGACGGGCGTTGCGCGATTGTCGACGGGCAGGGCCGCGTGCTGACACCGTTCGACTTCGTCAACATGGGGGCGCTGCCGTGGTTACCCGATGACGAAGCCGTGCCGGGCGAGCTGTTCACGCGTTACGCGATCGGCGTCCTGCCGGGCGAGCCGGTGCAACTCGCGATCTGCGATCTCGAGACGGGCGCAACGGTCGCGCAGGGGCGCTACGACGACGTGGCCGGCCTGTTCTGGGGCGCCGATCACGGCTGGCTGGCCTGTGTGCAGGACGAGAGCGGCCACGACGTGCGGGCGACGGTGCTTCGCGCGGACGGTACCGTGCTGCATCCGGCGCGTTATACGCGGATCGGTGACGATGCGCTGTTCGACGACGATCGCAACGCCGGCGTCGGACACGCGATGCTGATGCCGTGGTTTGTCCGCCGTGTCGCGGTCGCGCAGAACTGGAGCCTGGGCGAACCGGTCGCCGCCTTGCGCGACGACGGCGTGCCCGTATGGCTGTACGCGGACGGGCGTGCGGCGATGACGCGTCGATAGGCAGGACTGCTGTCGTGCATGCCGGCGTGGCCGCGCGCGCGGCCGGCAGCGGTGAACGGTGCGACGCCGGCCAGAACGGCCCGTTTGCTTGCAGGATTGACAGACGATTACGTTAGTTGCCTGCCGCCCCCCCTTTTACGGCACGCGCGGCCGCGATTCCGCTGACGAAACCACATCCGCGAGCCGCTGCGCGGCCGCCTCCATCTGCGCGCGGCCGAACCCGCCGAAGCCCAGCACGAGCCCCGGGCGGGCCGTGCCCGGCGCGAACATCGGCGATACCGCGCGCACCGCGACGCCGGCTTGCGCGGCGCGTTCGACCACGTCGAGATCGTCGATCCCTTCCGCGAGCCACAGCACGACGTGCATCCCCTGGTCGCCCGGCTGCACCCACGCGCGTTCGCGCGGCAGCCGCGCCCCGAGCGTGTCGATCAGCAGCGCGCGCTGTTCCGCATACACGCCGCGCACGCGGCGGATGTGGCGGTCGAGATGGCCTTCCGCGATGAACGCGGCCAGCACGTGCTGGTCGGCGGTCGGCACATGACGATCCATCAGCACGCGGGCGCCGCAGAACGCGGGCACGAGATCGTCGGGCGCGATCACGTAGCCGAGCCGAAGCGACGGAAACAGGATCTTGCTGAACGTGCCGAGGTAGATCACGCGATCGGGGTCGAGCCCTTGCAGCGACGGGAATGGATGGCCTTCGTAGCGCAGCTCGCTGTCGTAATCGTCCTCGACTACCCATGCGTGCCGTGCGCGCGCCCACGCGAGCAGCGCATTGCGCCGCGCCATGCTGAGCGGCATGCCGAGCGGATACTGATGCGACGGCGTGACGAATGCGACCCGCGCATGCGGCGCGAGACGGATACCGGCCTCGACGTCGATACCGTCGGCGTCGACCGGCACCCGCACCATCGCGTCGCGCCGCCCGGTGCTGTCGAGCAGCGCGGTGATGCCGCGATAGGCCGGATTCTCGACCCATGCCTGATCGCCAGCGCCAAGCAGCACCTGGCTTGCGAGATGCAGCCCCTGCTGCGTGCCGCTCGTGATCACGACTTGGTTCGCATCGCAGCGCACCGAGCGCGAGCGGCGCACGTAGTCGGCGATCGCTTCGCGCAGCGGCAGCGCGCCTTGCGGATCGGCATAGCCGGATGGCGCGCCGGCGCCGCGCGCGCGCAGCCGGTTGCCGAGCCGGCGCCAGATGTCGTCGGGGGCGGTGAGCCCGATCGGCACCGAGATCGCGAACGGCATGGCCGGCAGCGGACGGAATTCGCCGGCGATCCGTGCGAACGTGGCGGCAGGTTCGGGCAGGCCGGCGCGCACCGGGGGGCGGCGCCGGGCGGGCGGCTCGGGGGCGTTGACGGGCGGCTCCGCTAGCGCGTGCGCGACCCGCGTGCCCGCGCCGCCGCGCGATTCGAGAAAGCCTTCGGCGATGAGCTGCGCATACGCATCGACGACGGTGCCGCGCGCCACCTGCAGCGACGCGGCGAGCAGCCGTGTGGACGGCAGCGTGTCGCCGGGCCGGACGTCGCCGCGCCGCACGGCTTCGCGCAGCGCCTGCGCGAGCTGGCGGCTCAGGTCGCCGGCCGCACGATCGAGCGCGCCGAGCGACGGGATGTCGACGTTCCGGGCCGTTCTTGCCATGATTCTGGTCTGCTGAAATTGTTTCAAACCGGCTCTACAGCATAAACCAGTTTGGAGCCACAATCGGCGCATGACGGGCCAGCGCCCGAGCCATTCCAACCCCCGCATGACCGTGGAGCCGACATGTACGTCCCCGCCGATTTCGCCGAAACCAATCCCGACGCGCTACGAGAGCTGATCGTGCAGCATCCGTTCGGGAGCCTGATCACGCACGGCAAGAGCGGGCTCGACGCGAACCACATCCCGTTCGAGCTGCTGCCGGGCGACAGTGGCCCCGACGAGCTGCATGCGCACGTCGCGCGCGCGAATCCGCTCTGGCAGGACGTCGCGAACGGCGACGAGGTGCTCGTGATCTTCCGCGCGGGCGACGCATACATCTCGCCGACCTGGTATCCGAGCAAACATGTGGCGCACCGGCAGGTGCCGACGTGGAACTACGTGGTCGTGCATGCGCACGGCCGCATCACGGTGCGCGACGACGAGACGTTCGTGCGCGGCGTGGTCGCGCGGCTCACGCGCACGCACGAGGCGTCGCAGCCGGCGCCGTGGAAGATGGGCGACGCGCCGAAGGATTATCTCGACGCGATGCTGCAGTCGATCGTCGGACTGCAGATCGAGATCACGCGGCTCGTCGGCAAGCGCAAGCTCGGGCAGAACAAGGAGGAGGCCGATATTCGCGGCGCGGGCGACGCGCTGGTCGCGAACGGCAACCTCGCGATCGGCGAAGCGATGATCGAGGCGGCCGACGCGAAGCGCGGGTGAACGCTCGCGACAGGCAGGCGCGAGCGGGCAAGTGCCACGCCCGCGCGCCGGCCCGTCATTGCGTGCGCGTCGTGCCCTTCGCGCCTTCACCGGCCTGCGCGAGCGCACCGCGGATCGCAGCCTCGGTCTTGTCGTACCCGCCTTCGCCATCGCGCGTATAGATCACCTTCCCGTTCGCGTCGATCAGGTACAGCGCGGGCCAGTACTGGTTGCCGTACGCGCGCCACGTGTCGTAGCGGTTGTCCTGCGCGACCGGATACCGGATGCCGAAGCGCCTGATCGCATCGGCGACGTTGCCCGCGTCGCGCTCGAACGGAAACTCGGGCGTATGCACGCCGACCACGACGAGCCCCTGGTCGCGATACTTCCGGTCCCACTCCTTCACGTACGGAATCGTATGAATGCAGTTGATGCACGAGTACGTCCAGAAATCGACGAGCACGACCCTGCCGCGCAACTGGCCGAGCGTCAGCGGCGTGCTGTTGTGCCAGCGGTCGATGCCGGTGAAATCGGGCGCCGCCGTACCGGCCTGCGCGGCCGGCATGCCGGCGTCGTCGCGGGTGCCCGCGAAGGCGGCGAGCCCGGTCGAGGCGGCAAGGGCGATGACGAGGGCGGCAATCTTGAGTCGGGGCAGCATGGCGTTCTCCTGAGCGGGAGGCCGCCGCTCGGAGGCGGTGGCCGGACGGGTTTCGACAGGCCCTATTAGGCGGCGCCGACGTATCTGCGATGTGTCCGGCGAGCCACGCGTGTGCAATGTTGTGTGTCGTCGCGGCGGCGCGATACATTGGGATACAAACGCATGCCCGCCGTGCGGTATAAAAGCGGACATCGCCAGCCCGAATACCTCGACACCGACGACGACTCATGGACAAGATCGACCACGTGCTGATCGTCGACGACGATCGCGCGATCCGCGAACTGCTCGCGGATTATCTGGAGAAGAACGGCATGCGCGTGTCGCTGGCCGCGAACGGCCGCGAGATGCGCAACGCACTGGACGACGGTGCCCCCGACCTGATCGTGCTCGACCTGATGCTGCCCGGCGAGGACGGCCTCACGCTGTGCCGCGACCTGCGCGCGGGCAAGTTCCGTACGGTGCCCGTGCTGATGCTGACCGCACGCGGCGAGGAAACCGACCGCATCATCGGCCTCGAGATGGGCGCCGACGACTACCTGGCCAAGCCGTTCGCGGTGCGTGAGCTGCTCGCGCGGATCCGCTCGGTGCTGCGGCGCGCGCGCATGCTGCCGCCCGGCATGCAGGTGACGGAAACAGCGGAAATGCTCGCGTTCGGCGAATGGCGGCTCGACACGACCGGGCGCCACCTGCTCGACGCGGAAGGCACGCTGGTCGCGCTGAGCGGCGCCGAATACCGGCTGTTGCGCGTGTTCCTCGACAACCCGCAGCGCGTGCTGACGCGCGATCAGCTGCTCAATCTCACGCAGGGGCGGCAGTCCGATCCGTTCGACCGCTCGATCGACCTGCTCGTGAGCCGGCTGCGCCAGCGCCTGCGGGACGGCGCGCGCGAACCGCGCTACATCAAGACGCTGCGCAACGAGGGCTATGTGTTCTCGTCGGCCGTGACCGCCGTCGACGGTACGCCATGAGCGCGCGCATGCCGTGGCACTGGCCGCGCTCGCTGTTCGCGCGGCTCGCGCTGATCCTGTGCGTGGGCCTCGCGCTCGCGCAGACGCTGTCGTTCTGGCTCACCATGACCGAGCGCGACCAGGCGACCACCAACCTGATGATGGGCTACATCGAGCGCGAGGTCGCGAGCTCGGTCGCGCTGCTCGACCACCTGCCGCCCGCCGAGCGCGCCGCGTGGCTGCCGCGCCTCGCGCGGCGCAGCTATGCGTTCATTCTCGGGCCCGGCGATACCGGCACGCCGCCGGAGGCGCGGCTGTCGGCGCGCGTCGAGCGGTCGATTTCCGACGGCATCGGCGGCGACTACCCGCTGACCGCGAACGCGATTCCCGGCGACCGCGAACACCTGCAGGTGCATCTGCGGCTGACCGACGGGTCGCCGCTGACGATCGACATTCGTCCGATGTCGACGGTGCCGCTGTCGGGCTGGCTGCCGGTCGTACTCGTGCTGCAGCTTGCGGTGCTGGCCGCGTGCTGCTGGCTCGCGGTGCGGCTCGCGACGCGGCCGCTCAAGCAGCTCGCGCAGGCCGCCGACGCACTGGGCCCCGACTTGAAGGGCGAGCGGCTGAACGAGGGCGGGCCGTCGGAAGTCGCGCGCGCCGCCCGGGCATTCAACGCGATGCAGGATCGCATCGCGCAGTCCATGGCCGAACGCATGCAGATCCTCGCGTCGATCTCGCACGACCTGCAGACGCCGATCACGCGGATGCGCTTGCGCGTCGACATGATGGACGACGACGCGCAGGGCGCGAAGCTGCGCCAGGACCTGCTCGAGATGGAGCATCTGGTGAAGGAGGGCGTGGCGTACGCGCGGACGCTGCACGGCACCGAGGAGGCCGCGCGCCGCATCGATCTCGACGCGCTGCTCGACAGCATCGTATGCGACTACACGGATGCGGGGCAGGACGTTGCGCTGCACAGCCGCGCGCCGCTCGCGCTCGTCACGCGGCCGAAGGCGCTGCGCCGCATCGTCGGCAACCTCGTCGACAACGCGCTGAAATTCGCGGGCGCGGCCGAGATCGACGTGCAGGCCGGGCCGGACGGCGGCGCGGTGATCGCCGTGCTCGACCGCGGGCCCGGCATTCCGGACGATCAGCTCGACGCGGTGTTCGAGCCGTTCCGGCGCGTGGAGACGTCGCGCAACCGCGAGACGGGCGGCACGGGGCTCGGCCTCGCGATCGCGCGGCAACTCGCGCTCGCGATGGGCGGCACGCTCACGCTGAACAACCGGACGGACGGCGGCGGGCTCGAGGCGCGGCTCACGCTGAGGAATGCGGGGTGACGGGAGGCGGCGCGTGAGCGGCTTGGTTTCAGGCTTGTGCCGAAGTCGAAGCCTGAATCGAAACCGAAGCCGACGTTGAAGCTGCCGCGCGCGGCGTCACACGCGCTGCAGATGCGCATCGACGAGCGGTGCGAGCGCAGCCGCATGCGCGGCCGCGAGATCGTGCCGGCCGCCGGGCACGACATGCAGCTGCGCATCGGGCAACCGTTCGAGCAGGCGCCGGCCGGCCGCGACGGGGCTGATCGGATCGTCGTCGCCCCACAGCAGCAGCGTCGGCTGCGCAATGCGGCCGATGTCCCGCGACAGGTCGGCCTGGAATGTCAGGAACCAGTCGGGATGCTGCGGGTTGGCTTGCGCGAAACCGGTGCGCCAGTCCTGCGCACCGAGCCCCGCCATGTCGAGTCCGCCGGACGTGACCGTCAGCACGAGGTGCGTGATCAGTGCGGGCTTGTCGAGCGCCGCGCGCATCGCGATCACGCCGCCCATCGATTGGGCAATCACGGCGGTCGGCCGGTCGATCGTTTCCAGAACATGACGCACGAGGCTGTCGAAATCGTCGACGGCCGGATCGCGCGGCGTGTCGCCGAAACCCGGATAGCCGACGATCCGGCGCTCGGCCGGATGCGTCAGCAGGCCGGCGAGCGGTTGCCAGAAGGCGGTGCTGCCCGATGCGCCGGGCAGGAAGAGCAGTTGCGACGGAACGGGCATGGCGGTGCGGTTTCCGGTGAATGAAGTGAAGCGGGAGGGGGGGCCGGGCGCATCAGCACCGGCCGGTGCGCAGCGCGACGGTCCAGTCGTCGCGCCCGCGCGATGCCGCGGTGGCCGCGGCCGTGTGCCAGTCGTATTCGACCGCATGGAACTCGACGTTCCAGCCGGCGGCCGTGCGCGACACCATCGCGTAGCGCGCATGCGGCGAGCCCGTCTCGATGCGGTGCGGGTGCGGCAGGTCGTCCGTGTAGGCCTGCAGCCCGACGCTGCCCGGGTTGACGATCAGGCGGCCGTCGTCGAGCTTCGCCGTGCGCGGAATGTGCGTGTGGCCGCACAGGATCAGCGACGCCGGTTCGTCGCCCGCGCGCTGCGCGATTTCATCGGGCGTGGCCGCACGGCAGCCGTCGGGCGTGACCGTTTCGAGGAAATAGACGAGGTCGCTGTCGGGCGTGCCGTGCACCATCAGCACGTCGTCGCCGAGCGTCATGCGTTCGGGGAGCGCGGCGACCCAGTCGAGATGGTCGGCGCGCAGCGTGTCGTGCGCCCAGCGATCCGACAGCCGCATCGACTCGCGATCGCCGGTGAGCAGTTGCCGTTCGTGATTGCCCTTGATGGTCGGCAGGCCGAGCGCGATCAGGCGGTCGGCCGTTTCGGCCGGATGGAGCGCGCCGGACAGGATGTCGCCGAGGTTGACGATCACGTCGGCGCCGCGGCGGCGGACGTCGTCGAGCACCGCGTCGAGTGCGGCGAGGTTGCCGTGGATGTCCGACAGTGCGGCGATTTTCATGGCGGATCGTCGAAGAGGGGAACGGCGATTGTCGCCAATTCGGCGCAGGCCGTCCAATGGCGTGCGCATGCGCAGCGGTGAGGGTTTGGCGTGAAGCCGCGGGTTGCGCGTCAGTCGGTCGCGAGGCGCGCGTACATCGCGAAATCGCCCGGCGTGCCGCGCACCATCCTGTATGCGCGCAACAGCCCTTCGTAGCGGTAGCCGCACTTCTGCAGCACGCGCGCGGAGCCTTCGTTGCCGGTCAGCACGACGGCCTGCATGCGCATGAAGCCGTCGTCGGCGAATGCCCACTCTGTGACGGCCGTACACAGTGCGCTTGCGATCCCGCGCCCCCAGTGCGACGGCGCGAGATCGTAAGCGATTTCCGCCGAGCGGTTCGCGGTCGATACGGTATGCAGGCCGATCGTCCCGGCGAGCGCACCCGATGCGTCGTCGATCACGGCGAGACGGCGGATCGAGTCGGGGTCCGTCGATTCGATGGCGTCGAACAGCGGCAGCAGGTCGTCGGGCGAGCGCAGGTTCCAGCTCGTATGGCGGAAGACGTCGGGGTTCGACAGGTACGCGTACCACGCGTCGAGGTCGGCGCGTTCGAGCTGGCGGAGCGACAGGCCCGGATAGCCGGAGCGGGGCGGCGTAGCGATTTTCATCGGAATCCGCCCCTACGACGCATGACGCCGGGGCAGCGCCAGCGACCCTGCGAGCGCAAGCAGCATCGCGCCGCAGGTGCGTTCGAGCCACGGCGCGCCCGCGCGCTTCAGAAGCCGCACCGCGCGCGCGCCGAGCAGCGCGTAGCCGAACATCACGATACCGCCGAGCAGCGCGAACGTGACCGCGAGCGCGACGTATTGCGGCGCGAGCGGCGCGGACGGATCCAGGAACTGCGGCAGGACGGCGGAGAAGAACAGATAGCCCTTCGGGTTCGTCACCGCCGTGAGGAAACGCTTCGCGAAGATCGACGCGTTGCGCCCGGATGCCGCGCCACCGTGCGCGGCGGCGACGTCGAGCGAACCCTTCGACATCAGCAGCCGGATGCCCACATACGCGAGGTACGCGGCGCCGAGCCACTTCACCACCGGGAACCAGAACGCCGACGCCGTCAGCAGCGCGCCGAGGCCGAACGCGACCGCGACGATCAGCGCGAAGTCGGACAGCATCGCGCCCGCGAAGCCGCAGGCCGCGCGGCGCACGCCGTGGCGCGAGCCGTTGGTCAGCGCGAGCAGCACGGTCGGGCCGGGTGTCGCGATACTGACGAACGCGACGGCGGCGAAGACCAGCAGGGTCGCTTCATGCATGAAGGCACTCCCGATGGATGGCGGGCGTTCGATTATCGGCTGCGCCCGACGGGGCTGTACAGGTGCGCCGCGCCGCGCACAAGGCTGCCTCTTCGACTATCTCGATTTTGGCAAGAAACTGTTTTCATCATTGCGCTTTCGATCGAAACCGGTTCCATCTACCATGGCGGCCGCAGTGGGCATGCCCGCCGCGTCGTCGCGCGCGGACGCCGCCGGCCTCGCACCGCCGGCGGATCTTGCCGCCCGCGCGCTACTCGCAACTGACAGCCAGAACAACGGGTTCAACGCCCGGAGACACGACAATCATGAACAAGCAACTGATCGCAGCCCCGCTGCTGCTCTCGCTCGCGGGCATCGCCGCCGCGCAAAGCTCCGTCACGCTGTACGGCATCGTCGATGCGGGCGTGACCTATCGCAGCAATGAACGGGCCGGCTCCGCGGGGGCGTACACCGGCCATTCGAACGTCGGGCTCACGACCGGCAACCTGTCCGGCAGCCGATGGGGCATCAAGGGTTCGGAGGATCTCGGCGGCGGGATGCGCGCGCTGTTCGTCCTCGAGAACGGCTTCGACATCACGAACGGCACGTCGGGGCAGGGTGGCCGCCAGTTCGGCCGCCAGGCGTTCGTCGGCCTCGGCAGCGACCGCTACGGTACGGTCACGCTCGGCCGCCAGTACACGTCGCTCGACGACTTCGTGAGCCCGGTCGGCCCGTCGTCGTACATCGGCGGCTTCGGCGCGCACCCGGGCGACATAGACGACCTCGACCAGACCGCACGTGTCGACAGCTCGATCAAGTACACGAGCGCCAACTACTCGGGCTTCACGTTCGGCGCGCTGTACGGCTTTGGCAGCCAGCCGGGCAGCATGAAGCAGCGCAACACGTGGAGCGTCGGCGCGGCATACGCGGCGGGCCCGCTGCGCGTCGGCGTCGGCTACGAGCGGTCGGACAACAGCAAGACGGGGGCGACCGACCCGACGGCCGGCAAGTGGCAGAGTACCGACGACGGGCTGTTCAACTCGTCGATCAACGAAGGCTATGCGAGCGCGCAATCGCAGCAGATCATCGCGACCGGCGCGACCTACGATTTCGGCCCGGCCGTCGTCGGCGTGAACTACAGCAACGTGCAGTACCGCAGCGGCGGCCAGTCGCTGTTCACGGGCCACGCGACGTTCAACGTCGCGGGTGTGTTCACGCGCTGGAACGTGCGCCCGCAGACGCAGCTGTTCGCGGGCTACAGCTACACGCGCGGCAGCGATGTCGACGGTGTGGACGACCGCGCGCAGTATCACAACGTCACGCTCGGCGCCGTCTACGACCTGTCGAAGCGCACCAGCGTGTACCTGCTCGGCGCGTACCAGCACGCATCGGGCATGACGCTCGACGCGCTGGGCCGGCCGGTGGCCGCGACGGCGTCGGTGTCCGACAAGGCGAACGGCCACTCGTCCGATTCGCGCTCGCAGGCCATCGTCAGCCTCGGCCTGCGCCAGAAGTTCTGACGCATCACCATCGTTGCAGGCGCAACGTTGCCAGCAGCCGATGCCGGCGACGTTGCACGCATGCTCCTATCCTGCCGCCTCCTTTCCTGGAGGCGACGACACGGCTCGAACGCATTCCGCGAGTTGCCGGTGCGGAACCGTCACCATGACGCTGCGCGGCGGGCCGGCGGCGCGCGGTTCGGTTTTTATCCGCCGTATCCCGCTTTCTTTTTCCTTCCTTCCGCCGCATCCCGCTGCGCTGAATCGCGACAACGCGATTGCGCCGGATATTATTTTTTCTCTTTCATTTAAATTTCGATTTGTAATCATTTGGCTTATTTTCGGAGAATGAAAAGGCAATGCGCGTGTTTCAGAAAAAATGACGTATTCGTATTGAATGATCCGGAAGAAAATGCCGGGGAAAAGGCACCAAAACCGTGCGACTGTAAGACCGTATCGGCCCGGCGTTCGGGTTTGACCGTCGTTGACGGAACAGCCCCGGACGGCAAAAAGAACGGAGTGAAATAATTCGGGATGAAGGCGAATGCGCTTTAGCTGGAATCATCAATATTTCATGCGCGGCAATTTACAGTATCGACAATTGAACGTTCGGGAGCATTATTCATGTCAATGAAACAAATTCGGGCGGCGTTGCTGGGAATGTGCATGGCAATGCTGGCGCCGGCGAGTCACGCGCAGGTGCAATACTCGACCGACTGGCTCGCGAACACGTACGGCACGCTGGCCCAGCACGTCGGCAATGCGGCGCGCTCGATGTGGGTCGCGCCCGAGGGCGTGATCTACACGGCGTCGCGCTGGGACGAGAATGCGGGCGGCGTCGCGCTCTACCAGAACGGCCAGCCGATGGGCACGATCGGTATCCACGACGAATTCCAGGGCGGCGCGATCACCGGCAACGCGACGTCGATCTTCGTCGCGCTCGGCTACAACCGCAACTTCGGCAGCGGCTCGGTGGGCCGCTACAACCGCAGCACGAACCAGCGCGACCTGCGCATCCCGGTCAGCACATGGACGGGCCTCCCGAACCCGGACGTGATCACCGGCCTCGCGACGGCCGGCAACCTGCTGTACGCGAGCGATTTCTACGGCAACCGCGTGCGCGTCTATACGACCGACGGTGTGTGGCAGCGCGACATCGGCGTGACCGGGCCCGGCGCGCTGGCGCTCGATGCGGCGGGCAACCTGTGGGTCGCGCGCATGAGCGCGGGCGCGGTCGTGCAGTACAGCGCGACCGGCACGCTGATGAATACGATCCAGATGGCGGCCGGCGCGCGGCCGTCGGCGTTGTATTTCGATGCGTCGACGGGGCAGTTGCTGGTGGGCGACCAGGGCCCGGACATGAACATCAAGATCTACAACCTTGCCGGGTTGCCGCAGCAGATCGGCACGTTCGGCGTGCAGGGCGGCTATCTCGACACGACCTCGGGCATCAAGGGGCAGGTCGGCGACAAGCGCTTCACGCGCGTGGTCGGCATCGGCAAGGATTCGGGCGGCAACCTCTACGTGCTCAACAACGCGTGGGGCGGCGGCTGGGATCTCGGGCGCAACGGCAGCACCGACCTTCATTCGTACAGCCCGACGGGCGCGCTGCAATGGAAGCTGCAGGCGCTGAACTTCGAGGCGATTGCCGCGCCCGACCCGGCCACCGACGGCGCGTTCTTCTACAGCGGCAACAACGTCTATACGGGCTCGGCGGGCGGCACGTTCGTCGCGAACACGGTCGATCCGTTCACCTATCCGAAGGACCCGCGCCTCGACATGAACGACTACCAGCGCGGCCAGCACTTCGGCCAGCTCGTGACGGTCGGCGGCAACCGGATTCTCGTCGCGTCGGGCCAGAACCCCGGCAACTTCAACTTCTATTACTTCACGCCGGCAACCGGCTATATCGCCAATCCGGCCGGCTCGCTGCCGGGCAAGCCGTTCAACACGACGCTGCAGGTCACGGCCGGTTTCGACATCGACGGCAACGGCGACGTGTGGGCCGGGCTGAACGGCTCCAACGCGATTGCGCATTACCCGATGACGGGCTTCGACGCGACCGGCAAGCCGTCATGGGGCAAGGCGACCACCACGGCCGTGCCAAGCACCGTGGCGCCGACCACGCGCATCGTCTACCAGTCTGACAGCGACACGATGATCCTCGCGCAGGGCCTCGCGAACAATTGGGACTGGACCGCGATGAACGGACACATCGAGGTCTATCACGGCTGGAAGAGCGGCAATACGACCGCGCCGAACCCGGTGATCAACCTGACCAGCGCGAATCCGAAATCGATCGCGGCGGCCGGCCACTACCTGTTCGTCGGCTACGTGCACACCGTGCCGAACGTCGACGTGTTCGATCTCAATACCGGCGCGCTCGTCACGACGCTGACCAACTCGAACACGTCGGCGATGGACGTCGGCAACGACGTCGACTCGATGTACGGGATCCGCGCGTACCTGCGCTCGACCGGCGAATACGTGATCACGAAGGACAACTACAACGGCACGAGCATGATCGTGTACCGCTGGCATCCGTGAATGCGCGGCGGCGAGCAGCGCGACGCCGGCCGCGCGGCCGAGTGTCTTGTGCGCGCCTCGGCGCGCGTGCCGGTCGGACATGGCTTACCTCCCGGAATCGTTTTGGCGGGGGTGTGTCGCGTTGCCGTGCGGTGATGCGGCGTCGCGAATGCGTCGTCAGTCTGGCGGCGCGCGCTCAATACGGAAAACCGCGGTATCGGAGGGGAGGTATTCGAGGCGCTGTTGACTGGACGGCAGGGTGCGGGCGGCGCGATCGATGCAACGATCATCGGGGCGAATGTTGCATCCGACCTTCTTCGGAGCGCCGGGTCGTCGGGGACATCCAGCGGGCAGCTCCGGTTTCGGCAGAAGAATTGATCGGAATATTGATATGGATGACTGATCATGTGGCGCAGGGCGTCGAGGGGCGGCTTGTATAATTGCCTCGACGAATGCACACATGCTTTACCGAGAGAGAACGTTATCCATGAACTGGGACGATGCCCGCGTTTTTCTGGCAGTTCATCGCACCGGGACGCTGCGCGAAGCCGCGGCCGTGCTCGATGTCGATCAGGCCACCGTGGGGCGACGCCTGGCGGCGCTCGAGAAGGCGCTGGGCGCGAAGCTGTTCCTCAAGACGTCGTCCGGCTATGTCGTGACGCAGGTCGGCGAGCATTCGCTGCAGGCCGCGGAAGCGATGGAGCAAGCGGCGAGTGACTTCGAGCGCCGTGTTCACGGCTCGGACGACCGGCTCGAAGGCGAGGTCCGGGTGACGACGACCGATTCCCTTGCGATGGATTTCGTCGTGCCCGCGATACGGTCGTTGCGACGGAAATGCCCCGCGATACACGTGGTCCTGACGACGTCGGTGCAGCTGCTCAACCTGACCCGGCGTGATGCGGATCTCGCGATTCGAACCGTGATGCCGGAAAACCCCGATCTCGTCCGCCGGAAGCTGGCCGAGTGGGAGGTCGGGCTGTTCGCGAGCCGCGAGTATCTGGATGCACATGGCGCGCCCGCGATCGGGTCCGCTTTCGAAGGGTACGACCTGGTCGTCTACCAACCCGCCATCACGTCGAACCAGGGCGACACGCTCTGCGGCGAATCGATGGAACGCGGGCGCATCGTGGCGCAAGTGAGTTCGAGCCTGATGCTGGCGACGGCGATCCGGTCGGGCATCGGCATCGGCGAACTGCCAGTGTATATGGCGCAAGAAGATGATTCGCTCGTGCGAATCTGGCCCGACAGGTCGCGAGCCGTGCCGTATCAGGTCTGGCTCGTGTCGCATACGGACCTGAACCGGACGGCGCGCGTTCGGGCCGTCACCGCCGAGATCGCTGCTGCGTTCGACCGCTATCGATAGCGGCCGGGATCCTGCCGGTGCGGGGCCGGGTACTCAACGGGGCTGGGTCTCGCGCATCGAGCGCATGCGTCGCGCGGCATACCAGCGAGGCACGATCGCAACCGCCGCGACGATCGCGAAGAACGGGATGGCCGTCGCCAGCACGTGGCTGCCGGTACCGAGCAGGCTGCTGGACACGGTGGCCGCGAGCGACGCACTGCCGATCTGGAAGAAGCCGACGAGCCCGGACGCCGTGGCCGCCCGGCCGCGCTCGCTTGCGATGGCGCGCGACACGGCGAGCGACAGCGACGATCCGTTCGACAGGCTGACGAGGAACATGGGCAAGACGATCGCGACGATGCCCTTGACGTGCGACGACTCGCACAGGGCGAACGCGAGGCCGCCGGCCACGAAGCAGCCGATGCCGGCCGCGACGATCGCGTCGTAAGACATCCGGTCGAGCATGCGGCGCGAGAGCAGGTTGGCGGAAATGATGCCGGCGGTCAGCGGCAGATAGAGCCAGCCGCTTTGCTGTTCCGACAGGCCGAGGCCGGCGAAGATGAACGGCGACTGCGTCAGGTAGACGAACCACGCGCAATAGATCGCGCAGACGACGAGCGTGTAACGGATGAATGCGCGGTCCCCGAGCACGTCGGCGAAGCCGGCCAGCGGCGCGGCGCGATGTTGCCGCGGCGTGGCGGCCGGCCGCGTTTCCTTCAGAAGACGCTGGACGAGCACGAGCGCGACCCCGCCAAACGCGGCGACGAAAATGAAATTGCTGCGCCACCCGAACCACGCGGCCAGATATCCGCCGATCGCGGGGGCGATCGCCGGAGACAGCGACACGAGCGGATACACGATGCTGTAGACCTTCGCGGATGCGTGCTTGTCGCACGTGTCGGCGATGATCGCGCGACCGATGACGAGGCCGGACGCCGCGCCGAGCGCTTCGACGACGCGCCATCCGAGAAAGCTCGCGAAGCCGCCTGCGCTTGCGCAGCCGATCGAGCCCAGGATGTACACGACGATGCCGACCGTCAGCACCGGCTTGCGTCCCCATCGATCGGAGAGGGGGCCGTAGCACAGTTGCGCACAGGCGAGCGCGATCAGGTAGGCCGATACCGTCTGCGGCATCTGCCATGCAGCGATCGAAAACGCATGGGCCATCGACGGCATCGCGGGCAGGTAGACGTCGGACGCGATCAGGCCAAAGGCGCTCAACAGGGAGACGACGAGGATGAGTGAGAAGTTGGACATGTTCGCTGGGTGATTGTGGGGGAGCGCGTGAACGGATGGAGAGGGCGACGCGCTTTGGACAGCCTTGGGAAAAGGCCGGGCCGATCATACGGCGTGCGATGCGGTTCGGGCGCGGGCGGAATTGCATCGCTCGGATGCATTTTTGCTGGCGGCGAAACGGGGGCTGAAGCGGGTGCTGAAGCGGGTGCCGGGGAGGCGTGTGGAGGACGGCGTCGGGTGTCGTGCAGGACGCCGGTCAAGGAGATTCCGGCGCGGGTGTTGGCGGCGAGCAACGACGCGTTTCGCTGCAGCGCCGGGTTCGCCGGATGGTCGAGCGGTGTTTCGTCGCCGCGTTGTTGTCGCGTTGTTGCTCGACGCAACACGTGTGCGTTTGCCGCGATCGAGCGAGCGATCGTGAAGTGGCCGGGACGCTGCGCTTAGGAGTGGGTGGGGGAGTGGGGGGCGGCGGAGCGCGGCCGCTGATGCGGGTTTGCGCATGGGCTGCCGCTTGCCGGAAAGCCCACGCACGTATCAGCGCATCAGAACATCAGGGCGTCAGAACGACACCGTCGTCGTCAGCGTGACGAGCCGTGGCTCGCCGACTGCGACGATCAGGCTGTTGTTGCTCGACGGGTAGTAGGTCTTGTCGAGCAGGTTCTTCACGTTGAGCTGCAAGCGCGTCGGGAACTTGCCGATCGTCGTTTCGTAGGCTGCGAATGCGTCGACGGTCACGTAGCCGGGCAGCGTGAAGCTGTTCGCGGTGTCGCCCGGGCGTGCACCGACGAGACGTGCGCCGCCGCCGAAGCGCCAGCGGCCGGGCAGGTTCGCGATCGCCGTGTCGTACACCGCGAAGAGGCTGCCCGTGTGGCGCGCGACGTTGACGAGCGGCGTGTTGCTGTCGCGATCGTTCGCATTCGTATAAGCGTAGCTGCCGATCACGCTCAGATGGCGCGTGATCTGCCCCGCGACGTCGAGCTCGATCCCGCGCGAGCGAGCGGTGCCGATCGTCGACGTCAGATCGTTGACCGTGACCGCGACGTTGCGCTTGTCGATCTGGTAGACCGCGAGCGTGCCGGTGATCGCGGGCTTCAGGCTGAACTTCAGCCCGGCCTCGAGCACGCGGCCGTATTCCGGCGCGAGCGGCGCCGCGACGTTCGTGGCGACGTTCGGCTTGAACGAGCGGCTCACGTTCGCGTAGGCGGTCAGCGTCGGCGTGAGCGCATACGCGAGCCCGAACTGCGGGAGCCAGACGTTGCCGCGCGAGCGGTCGGCGAACACGAACGGCCGGCCCATCCCCGATTCCTGCTGCCAGTTTTCCGAGCGCATTCCGCCCACCGCGGTGAGCCGGTCGGTGAGCTTCACCGAGTCCTGCACGACCAGCGAATACGCATGCACCACCGAGCGCGAATCGCTTTGCTTCGGGTTGGGTGCGCCGCCCGGCGCGAGCAGGTCGTACACGGGATCGTAAAGGTTGAAGCCCTTGGTCGCCTTGCCGCGGATCGTGTCGCCGCGGAAGCTGCGCTGGCGCTCGTATTCGCCGCCGAAGTAGATCGCGTGGTTCATCCCGGCGAGCGTCACGTTGCCGAGCAGGCCGAGCGTCGCGATCTGGTCGGAATCGTTGCGCCCGAGGTTCGCATCGGACGAGCGCGCCAGTGCGCCGGTCGTGCCGTTGAACGCGGTGGCGCGGGTAATGTATTGAGCGTAGCGGTCGCGGCCCCAGCCATAGGTCGCGCGCACGCGCCACGCGTCGGAGAAGCGGTGCTCGATGCGCGCGCGCAGCGTTTCCTGGATGCCGGTGCTCTGCGACCACGCTTCCTCGTAGCGGCGATAGCGCAGCGCATCGTCGAGCTGGCCGTTCACGAGCACGGTGCCGCGATCGAACGGCGTCGTGTAGTCGACATACTGGTAGCTGACGTCGACCGACGTGTTCGCGTCGTGCCACGACAGCGCGGGCGCGATCAGTGCATCGCGCTGGCGGCCGAAGCTGCGCCAGTAGCGGCTCGTGTCGTATTGGCCGGTCAGCCGGAACGCGAGCGTGCCGCCCGCGACCTGCCCCGGCTTGCCGAGCGGGCCCGTGAGGTCGAACGTCGCGCTGCTGCCGCCATGGCTCGTGCGCGAGGCCGAGATCGAGCCGCCGAACGTGTCTTCCGGCTTGCGCGTGACGAGGTTGATCACGCCGCCCGGATCCTGCATCCCGTAGAGCAGCGACGCCGGGCCCTTCAGCACTTCGACGCGGTCGATCGTCGCAAGATAGCTGTGCAGCACCGGCGTGCGCACGCCGTCGACGAGCACGGAGCCGTCGTTGTTCGACCCGAAGCCGCGCTTGATGAACGCGTCGCGCGTGCCGCCGAGCGTGTTGGTCTGGGTGACGCCGCTGATGTTGCCGAGCACGTCGTCGAGCGAGCGCGCCTGCTGGTCCTGCATCACGCTGCTGCTGACCACCGCGACCGATTGCGGAATCTCCTTGATCGAACGGTTGTCGCCGCCCGCGATGCTCGTGGTGCGCGGCTGATAGCCGACCGTTGGATCGGCGGTTGCCGATGCGCTGACGCTGATGGCCGGGAGTGCGCGCGCGGCCGGCGTCGAGGGCGTGGAAGCGGAGGCTGAGGCGGCGGGTTCGGCGGCATCGGCAGGCGTGCCGCTCGCGACGCAAAGCGTGATCAGGGCAGGCAGGCTCGTGCGCCACGGACGCAAGGTCCGGGCGCGGTGGGGCGTTCGTCGGGGTGGCATGAATCGATGCAGGATGGAGTGCTAAGGATCGTGGCGCGGGCCGCGGCGTTCCACCGCGACCAGAGGGTGAATAATATATGTAATGAGAATCATTTGCAATTAATGGGGTGCCAGGAACGAGAGATTTCCGAGCGAGCTATCCTGAGCCGCGTGGCGTTCGGCGATTAGCGATTTGTAACGCGTGCCGGCCCAACATGCCACACCGCAGGTGTCTTATTTCTTAGGTGGAGCCATGATGTTGGGCGTGTAAATGAATTCCCATTGTTGGTAGCGCCGCGCAGTCGAGAATCCTGTCTGATCGTTGTTGAAGCCGGTTATCTTGATGGGCTTTTGGGTGGATGAACTGCGGACGCCCATCACGCCGCCTGTCGGTGCTTGAATGGGATCGAAGGCTTGTCGGGTAATCGGGTCGCGATAGCGTTGTCGCAGGTAACGGCGTATGACCGGATAGCGCGGATCGCGCAGCAGGTCGTCGAGCTTGTCAGGGTACGGTCGTGTGCCTGCGGGTGTGCTCTCTGAGTACTGTCGGATTGCGTCCCGATACAGGTTGCCGACGTAGAGCAGTTCCGCTTCGCGCGCCCGCCGATTCGATTTGGCGACATTGTCCAGCAGCTTGCCGAGTCCGAGCGTGACGAACAGCACCATCAACAGCGCCCAAAAGTAAGCGACGCCGCGCTGACGGCCAAGACGTGTGCGGCAACTTACCATGTGCTGTAATCGGTCCCGTCGAGCGCGCTGCCCGCCGCGCCGCTTTTTACGTCCACGATGGTTTTTTCGTCATTGTCGGTTCCCATCACTGGCACCCAGCTATCCGCCCGGTTGGTTAGAGGGTCGAGCGGAAATGCTCGCAGATAGTGCTGCTCGGTGAGTGCGGTCAACCTGTCCGGGTACTGGCCGGTATCGCCGTAATACTCGTCCAGCGCGCGACGCATCACCGACAGATTTTCCCTGAGCGCAGCTTCTTTTGCTCGGTCGGTCTGGTGGATGTATCGGGGCGCGACGATCGACAGAAGCGTCGCAATGATCGTGAGTACGACCAACAATTCGATCAGAGTAAAACCGCGGGCGGACTTGTTCGGCATAGTCGATTACCACTCCCGGTACGGGATCCCGTTGGTGCCCTTTCGGTGGCTTGTCGAAAACACGTCGTACACGTCAGCTCCTTCCCGTGGATTGTCCGCTTCGCTGGCATAGCTGCGCTTGCCCCAACTGTCAGCGGCGGAGATCGACGACGACGGGTTCATCGGGTCACGCGGAATACGTCGTAAAAATCGAATCGGGGGGCTCTTCGGATCACGTTGATCGGCAGTTCCCGAAACCAGCTGGTCCAACGAGATCGGATAACCGGTCGAATCGACCGAGCGTGCGATCCGCCCTTCGTCGCCGGCCAACTTGTAGGCGTCGATCGCGGAGCGAATCTCCCGCAAGGCCGTCTTCAGCTCGCGTTCCTTCTCGCGTTGTTGCTGCATCCTGAGGAACGGCGTGGCGACGGACGCGATGATGGCCACCAGCGCGACCGTCACGATCATCTCGATCAGCGTGAAACCTGATTCATAGGATCGCATCATCTCAATCGGACACCGTCAATTGCTTGGGCAGCGTGACCGTGCCGGCCAGCGGCGCGTCGTTCTTTCGCACTTTCAGGTTTTGCAGCGACAGGTTGACCGGAACCGTCGATGCCTGCCCAGCCTGGAACGCCAGCATGCCGAGCGAGCCGTCGGCGCTTGCCTTGCCGACCGTAACGTGAACGACTCTGCCGTCCTGGCGTGCATCGAGCGCGACACCGTCGCGGGGTTCGACCTTCAGCAACCGGATCCCCGGTTGGTCGAGCACCAGGTCTATCCGTGCCTCTTCGAAGCCCGACCCGTTCGCCAGAAAATTGACGGTAAAGCGACTGTTCGGCGGGGTTTGCGATGGCGTCGCGAGATCGAAGCGGACGCTATCCGGGGGGCTGCCCGACGGCGGTGCACCGAGCGTCGGTGACGCGGGTGACGAGGCGATGGCGATGCGGGCTCCCGATGCCGAAGCGGAGGAGACGACGAAATCGCCGGCCGGATCGACCGTGGCCGGCGCGGACAGATCGTCCGAATCGCTGTACCGGGCCGCAGGCGTCAATCGTAGCGGCCGGGTCGACACTTGTTCGGCCGTGCCGCTCGGGAACGCTTGCGCGTATGCGTTCGGCATCGCGAGCGAGCGGGCGATATGCGGCGTGATCAGCAGTACGATTTCCGAGCGCGTGGCGGTGTCGCTGTTGTTCGAGAACAGTCGTCCGAGCACGGGGATTTTTCCCAGACCAGGCACATGCGTGCCGGATTCCTGAGTGTCGTTCTTGATCAGGCCCGCCAACGCCTGCGTTTCGCCTTCGTGCAGTCGCAGCACCGTATTCGCGTTGCGCGTGCCGATTTGATAGGCGAGGAGGCCGGTGGCCGACGAACGAACTTCCTTGACGATATTGCTGACTTCCAGCGCCACTTTCATCGTCACATCGTTATCGACATGGATCTCCGGTTCGACCTCGAGCTTCAGGCCGACATCCAGATAGTTGACCGATTCGGTGATCGCATTGGACGTCTGATTCACCGTCGACGTGATGACCGGCACCTTGTCGCCGATCAACACGCTGGCCTTTTCGTGATCGACGACGCGAATGCGCGGATTGGCCAGCGTGCGTGTACTGCCGCTCGTTTGGCGCAGGTTCAGCACCGCAAGCGGATCCGGGAAGCTCAGCGGGAAGCTGTCCCGGTTCAGGTGTTTCAGATCGCCGATCGTCATGCTGCCCGCCACGCCGGTGGGCCCGACCATTCTGGCGCTGACATTGTCCGGAAACTGGATCCCCAGGTTGAGCAGATCGCTCGAATTGACCTCCAGCACCTCGACATCGAGAATCACTTCCGGGCTCGCGATGTCGTAGAGATTCAGCAGTCGGACGATCGTGTCCTGCACCGTTTCGGTGTCGCGTACCACCAGCATCTTCAGCCGGCCGTCCACGTACATCGATTTTGGCGCGACGATCGTGCGCAGCATGTCCTGAACCTTCTGAGGATCCGCGCTGTTCAGGTAATAGGAACGCACGACCAGATCATCGTAGCGCTTTTTCTTTTCTTCGGTCGACGGATAGATCAGCATCGTTGTGTCGTTCAACACCTTCCTTTCGAGCTGCGAAGTCTGCAGTATCAAGTTCAGTGCATCGATGACCGATGTATCGCGCGCGTAGACGGTCGTGCGCAGATCGGGGTTGACTTCCTTGTCCAGCACGAAGCTGACGCCGGACGTCTGGGTCAGGATCGACAGTACCGAGCGGATGTCGACGTCCTTCAGTTCCAGTGTGACCGGTTTTTGCAGCGATTGATTCAGCGCCGGCAGGACCATCGTCGCACGCGTGGATTGCGCGTCGACCTGTTGCAGCGTCGAGCTGGCTACCTTGTGACCGGGGTTTTCCGACAGGATCGCATTCAGCAACTGCCGGGCAGTCGCGGTGTCGCCTTTGCCGAGCGCCGCGCGCGCTTCATCCAGTTCGGCTTGCGCACGCTGCTCGCGCGCGATCAGACTCACGCCGCGCAAGGCCTCGCTATGCTGCGGATCGTAACGCAGCACTTGCTGATACGCAGCCAGCGCTTCGTCGGCCTGGCTGTTTGCGCGCGCGATCACGGCCTTTTGCATCAGCAACCGTACCTGGTTGTCGCGCTCGGCAATGAATTTCATCCGATACCGCTCCGGATTCTCCTTCGATGCCTGCTGCATCTGCTCCAGCCCCTGACCGACCTGACCTTTCTCGATCAGCTTGTTACCTTGACGCCAGTCGGTATAGCCAACGCAGCCGCTGAAACTGGCGATGAGTACAGTCATACCCAAGGCCCGCGGCAACCGTCGAATCGAGCTGGAAACAGCGTTTGCTCGATGTCTGAAACACACCTGGTTCATTCTTCTGCCTGTCAATGGACGGGTTGGATCTGTACGTCGGCCGGATGACTGGCCAGAAAGCCTTGGCCGACCTGGGCGGGCATTCTGCCGGGCTGACCGCCGCCGGCCCGGTCGCCCATCGTGATCGAGCGGGTTTCGCCGGAATGCACGTGCCGCAGCGTGACGTGGGTCGATGAGATCGACCGGATTTTCCAACTGCCGTCCAACACGCCGCCCTGGCTCAGCACGATCGGCTCGCCGCCGCTCGATGCGAAGAAGACCTGTGTATTACCGTCTCGAATCATGCGGCCCAGATACACGATGTCCGGCGCGGAGGGTTGGGACGGGGCAGGGGACGGCAACGGCGGCGTTCTATCCATACTGGCGAGCGAGCCGGCTGGTGGTAACGGCGGCAGATCCGATGCAATCTTCGGCTTGGGCGCTTCGGCCGTCGTCATCGAATCCGGCAACCGTGGACGCTGCCAGGGCGCATCGGGCTGGTCGGCGCGTGAGGGAACGGTTGTCCGGGAGTCAGGGGGCGGTTTTTCAGCCCGCTCCGTCAGCACAGGTAGTTCAACCGGATCCGGTTTGAGCAGCGAAACGGCCGAGCCGACAATCGTCGCGGCCAGCATGAACTGTACGGGAGAGGATACGGTCCTTTTCATGCAGCCGCCCTCACCCTGTAATACAGGTGAATATCCAGCTTCTGCTCGACCTTCGTCGATCCGTCGGTGCTTTTCGCGTAGGCCAGACGGGCGATCGACAGATTGGACAATGCGTTGAGCATCGCCTGCAGGAACCGGCGATGGGCTTCGTCCGGCCCGTTGATATCCATGTGTATCGCGAGCTTCTCGATAGGCAGCTCGGCAAGCAACTCATATCGGTAGTCTGCCCGCGTGATGACGATGCCGTGCTTGTCCGCGAGCGCGTGCAAATCGCGTAGCTGATCCGGATAGGCGTCGAACTCCGGCAGGGTAGCCGCGAATTCCTTCGCCAGATTGCGCGGCTCGGCTTTCCGTGCAGCCGGTCCGACTGGCGCCGGTTCCGGTATCGACGCCAGTTGCATTGCCATCCGCCGCGTTTCCTTGAACAGCGGGTAATCGATCGTACCGGTCAGCAACGCCCACAGAGCCAGCAGCGCAGTGACGGTGACGTGCGGCGATTGGAGTCGATTCAACAGCCAGGTACCGCGCCAGGATACGATTTGCAGGATACGTTGGCGGCTCATGGTCGTCTCCAATCGGCGCTTAATGTAAAAGACAGCGTCGACGATAGCGCGCCCGACAGTCCCGGCAGGGGCGGGAAGTTCGGCAGAGGTGGAACGGAGTCCTGAGCAGGCGTCGGGCTGGCATCAGCATTTCTCGTCTGGCTGACCAGTCGGACCGATGACCAAGCCGGATTTTCTTGCAGCACGGTGATCAGATCGAGCACATCCTGTGTTCGATTGGCAACACCGCCGATTCGCACGTGCCGAATATCGACGTCGGGCTCCAGCGTCAGCAGATTGACGCCGGGTTGCGTTGCCGCTCCCAAGCTGTCCAGCATGTCGGTCCACGGATAACGCAATTCGGCGAAGACGCGATCGAGTGCGGTAGGGGAGGGGGGCGCAGCTGAATGTTTCGGTACGGCTGCCTGGTGCGACAGATGCTCGGCTTGCTCGACGATCTCGTTGCGTTGTGTAAGCAGCACGTCGCGCCACCACAATGCGTGAAGACATGCCGCGAGTGCGATGCCGCCGACGGCGACCCACGGCCGGTTCCAGCGGGGCCGAGATGCATGGTTCCAGTTCAGACGACCCATTCAGACGACTCCGCAAAGCGCGTAGGCGAGCTGCGCATCGTCATCCGGCGTGTGACCGTCGAGCGTCAACGCGCCGCCAGCAGCGCCGGCCCGGTAATGCGCTGGAAAGATCCAGGTTGCGTCGCCGGGCATCGTGGATGGCTGGGTGTCGGAAAAAGGCTGAATCGAGAAAGTCGTTACGTGGCCATGGTCGTAACCCACGCGCAGCAGACGCGGCCCCTCGACGAGCGCGAGTACCCCGGCACTCTTCTTCAGTCGTGCAAAGTAGCGGTCCCATACCACGCTCATGGCGGGGGCAATCAGCCGGGTCCGGCATGCCCGCCGCGTGGAAAAAGCCGCCAGCTCGCGAATCGCGTCGTTCGCGATCAGCGATACCAGGCGTGGCCGGCCAAACGCGAGCGGCCCAAATCGTAGCTGATAGGCATCGATGGGGACGTCGCCGCCAAAGCTTTGTGCAAAGAGCGCGGTCGTCAGCGACCGGCAGAATGCGTCTTGCACCGCGCGCGGATCCCAGGGCAGCAGCAAATAGCGGACATGATCGATGCCGACGATCCACTCGATTTCGCCGCGCATCGGCTGCGCGTCCAACCAGGCACCCAGCGTCGCCAACTGGCCGGCCAGACCATGTGCGCCGCTACCCGGGTGCAGGATTGCTTGATGCCGCACCACCGGCTTGAAGCGGCCGGCGAAGTGGCACACGGCCAGCGCATCGTGCCCGAGATAGACGCGCAGGCGCTCCGGTCGCGTTGCCCTGGTCGCACATTCTTTGACGTCGAGAGCGAGCCTGGCAGTCCGCTGAACGGCTTGCCGAATGTCGGGCTCAATCGGCAAACGTGACACGATTGATTTCTTCCAAGGTAGTCTGTCCGCGCTTAACGGCTTCGATCGCCTGCTCGCGCATCAGGTGCATCCCGCGCTGGCGTGCCATCTCTTTCAGTCGACCGGTCGGCATTTGCTGCAGAATCGCTTCGCGTAGCGGGTCGTCCAGCACCAGCACCTCCGCCAATGCGCACCGGCCGCGATAGCCGTTGCCTCGACAGTTCGCGCAGCCCGTGCCCTTCATCAACGTTCCATCGGCCAATTGCTCGCGCGTGACGCGCGAATCCCGCAGTAATGCTTCGTCCGGCGCGATCGGCGCCGCGCAGTGCGTGCAGTTCAACCGGATCAGTCGCTGCGCGACTACACCGTTCAACGCCGTCACGAAGCTGTACGGATCGATCTGCATGTGCCTGAAGCGGCTCAGCACGTCGAACACGTTGTTCGCATGGACGGTCGTGTAGACCAGGTGTCCGGTCAATGCCGCTTGAATAGCGATTTCCGCCGTCTCGCGGTCGCGGATCTCGCCGACCAGGATCCGGTCCGGGTCATGTCGCAGAATCGAGCGCAGCCCGCGTGCGAACGTCAGGCCCTTTTTCTCGTTGACGGGAATTTGCAGGATATCGTCGAGTTGATATTCGACCGGATCCTCGATCGTGATGATCTTGTCCTCGCCGCGTTTGATCTCGGACAGCGTTGCGTACAACGTCGTGGTTTTGCCGGAGCCTGTGGGACCCGTCACGAGCAGCATGCCGTGCGGTTGATTCGCGAGCCGGCGCATCACCTGACGCGTCGGCTCGTCAACGCCGAGCATGCTTAGGTTCAACTGCGCCATGTCGGCCGTCAGCGATTGCCGATCGAGAATCCGCAACACCGCGTCTTCTCCGAACAGACCTGGCATGATCGACACCCGGAAATCCACTTCGCGCGGATCGATCGACACGGAAAATCGCCCGTCTTGCGGAATGCGCTTTTCCCCGATGTCGAGTTCGGCCATCACTTTCAGGCGCGAAATGACCTGTTCGGCGATCGCCGGGTCCGGCAGGACGCGCGCGGTCGAGATGACGCCGTCGATTCGGTACTTGATCGAGAGCCCGCGCAGCGAGTTTTCGAAATGGATGTCCGATACCCGGTTACGGTGCGCGTCGTACAGCGTCGAATTGACGAGCCGCACGACCTGACTTTCGTCGCCGGCGATCGAGGCCAGCGAGATTTCCTCCGAATCGCTCGCGCCGTTGTCCGTTTTGTCGAGCCGGATCAACTGGGACAGCGCGTCCTGATCGCTGCCGAACCGGGTAAGTAATGCCTTCAGTTCGAGCGGATGCGCGAAGGCCAGATCGAAATAGCCGGGAATGCGGTAGCTTGCCAGCGTAATCAGCGTGGTATGCCAAGGATCGTCGCAAACCAGGGTGCGGCGATCATCGCCGTCGTGCAACACCACGCAATTTTTCTGCAGGCATTCCGCATAGCTGAATCCGGAAAAATCCGGCGTCATGGCTTCCATCTGCGCGAGCCGAAGCAGGGCCGTCCCGCTTTCGCTGGCGACGAACTGGAGCATCGCATCGACAGAGAAGCTGCCGGCTTTTTCGAGCGTGCATAGAACGGGTTCGCCATGGGTGCGGGCCAGCGCCCGGGCTTGGGCGAGCAGCGATACCGCTTCGGCCGGTGCGTCGCTCATTGCAGTTTCCCCGCCAGATCGAACACCGGCAGATACAGCAGCACGACGATCGCGCCGATTCCCAGGCCAATGATCAGCATCAGGATCGGTTCCACCAGACGTGAGAACCGCTCGACCCATTGAGTGATCTCGCGCTCATGGAACATCGCCGCCTGTTCCAGCATTCCGGCGATCTGGCCATTGCGCTCGCCCGCGCGCAGCAGACGCAGCGCGATCGTGGTCGTCAACCCGTCATGCCGCAGGCTTTCGCTCAATTTCTTGCCTTGCGCGATGCTGGCCATGGAGCGTGTTAGACCGTCCTGAAGCGTGAGTGGCAGCAGGTCCCGAGTCATGTCGAGCGAAGGCAGCAGCGGGACGCCGCCTTGCAGCAGCATCCCGAGCGAGCGGTAGAAGCGCGCCAGTTGCATCAGCTTCAGCATTTCGCCGATCCAGCCAATCCGGCCGAGCAACGCCAGGCACCGTTGTTGCGCGGCAGGGCGCGTGAACGCTGCGGCGGCGCCGATGAGGAGCGCGAACAAGCAGCCGAGCGAAGCGAGCGTGTGCTCGCCGACGAGCATTCCCGCATCGAGCAACCACCGCGACAGCATCGGTAAGTCTGCCGACAGCATCCCTTCGTAGACGTGCGCGAAGCGGGGCGCGAGAAACCAGACCAGAAAGAATGCGACCGTGGTTCCCGTGAACATCAGCAGCGCGGGGTAGAGTGACGCGGCGATGAGCCTTTGCCGAACGGCGCTGACCTGCGCGTGATACTGCAGGTAGCGCTCCAGCGCATCGGTCATTCCTCCCGTCTGTTCGCTGGCCGAGATCATCGCGATGAACAGTGCCGAAAAGCAGTCGGGGTGCGCGGCGAGTGCCGCCGAAAACGATTTTCCCTGCCGCATCAGGCGCACCAGTTCCGGCAGCACATAGTGGCCTTGCTCTTCCGCTGCGCCGGATCGGCTTTGTCGCCCACGTTCATCCAGGGCTTCGAGCGCTTCGGTGAGCGCCAATCCCGCACGCAGCAATGCCAGCAGTTCGTAGCCGAACAGCGGCAGGTCGAAACGCTGACGCCGGACCAGGCCGGCGAGCGGCAGGCGGGAGCGCATCATGCCCGAGCGAGCGCCGCTGGTCGAACCGATTTCGACAACCTGCACGGCCGCTTGCCTTGCGCGGCGCATCGCCTCCCGTTGTGCGTCTTCACGATTCGACGCGAGCAAATCGAACTGTTGCAGCTCGCCGTGCGCATTCAGGCCAAGCAAGAAGAATTTCGACACGATACCGATCAACCGACGATGACGGCCTGCTGGAAAACGCCAGCGGCTCAGTTGTGGAGGGCGTTGACGGCCGTCGCGCTTTTGCTCGGGCCGTACGACACGACGTCGTAATCCGGGTTGTGCGTGCCGGGGGACGCGTACTGGTACGGCATGCCCCATGGATCCAGTGGCACGGCTTTTTTCAGATAAGGGCCATTCCAGCCGGGTGTGCCGTTGGCGGGCGGAGAGACCAGCAGCGCCAATCCTTCTTGTGTCGTCGGATAACGGCCGATGTCCAGCCGCAACTGGTCGAGCGCTTTGCTCAAGACATGGATCTGCGCGTTCGCGGTAGTCATCTTCGACTTGTCGACGTTGGCAAAGAGTCGTGGCCCGACGATGCCCGCAAGGAGCCCGATGATGACCAGGACGACCAGCAATTCGAGGAGAGTAAAGCCTCGCTGATCGCTCGCGCTCGCATTTTGGTTCGTGAATTTGCGCATGATTTCTGTAGAAATTTTTTCGAACTATATCGGCTTGATTTCCGTATGTAAAGGCATGCTAACCGTTACGAGTAATGTCGTTTCATGGTGACGGGTGGTGAGAGCGATTTTGATTCTGGATTGGCGATGGCAAGTTGTGACAATTTTTGATGAATTAACCAATGCGTTCGGTGCGCATTCGGATGCGTGGGAATCGAGCAGAGGCTTGCGTGAAATGGAAGTGCGATGTCGTTTTTGGAACTTGTTCGAGTGAACGGGTTTGAGGTGAATGTAATGAATATGTAGAGTTGCTTCCGAGTCGTTTATCTTGCTGCGTGCATTGTGCGACGAATATTCGGATTTTTCAGAGATATAAATCGTTTGATGATGAAGTGAACAGAAGAAGAGGGGCGTCACCATGTATGAGGTTGAAGATAGGTCGGGGCGAAGGGGCACGAGGCTGCCCGGAGGCGTGCAAGCTCGATTGGCGCCGGGGGCGATGCGATCGGCGCTGCGGTGGGTGACAGGCATCGTTTGGCTGGCATTGTCGGCATCTGCATATTCGGCCAGTCAAACTGACTACACGTACGACGCTTTGGGACGATTGACGCGGGTGGTCTATAGCGATGGTGCCAAAGCCACCACGATCATCTACAACTATGATGCCGCTGGCAACCGTACAAGCGTCGTTTCGTCGACGCCGCCGGCATAACGGGCGTTCAATTCAAGAAGATCGGGAATGTCACAAGGAAAATGAGGCTTGTACGAAATTGATAATTTGGATTTCGTACAAAAGCGATGATGCCTTGCCGGCCTGAATCCAGTGTGTTTATGTATTCATCCATTTTTGGGAATGGGTGTGGGCGTGCCATTCCTTTGCGTAAACATCGATCTCAATCATAAAAATATTTACATCCAAGGAGCCGTTCGATGTCCGAGGTTGCGTCCATGTGCATGCGCGAGGTCATTTGTCGCACTGCCCGAAAATGGAAAATCACCCGACCCGTCGCGCTTGCATCGCTCGCGGGATGGCTGGCGTTGTGTTTCGGTACGGCCGAGGCCGGCAATGTGCAGTTCTCCAGCACAACACCGGCTGTTGTCGACGTAAATCCGGCGTCGAACGCGCAGCCGTCTTCGCCGCAACCTGCGATTCGTCGCGGGCGCGGGCCGTCGGAGGGGCTGTCGCGTTCGATTCGCGTGCCGGCGGGGCAAGAGTTCGCGCCTCAACCGAATGCCATCCGTGCGTGGATGGCGCCGGTTGCCGCAACCGAGGCGATCGAGCACGACAAGCGGGCCGCACGCGAGATGCCGGCAGGCATCAACGCCAATGGGACGATCGAGACGATGGCGAAGCTCGACCGCAAGCGCGGCAGGAAAGCCGCACGCGAAGACGTCCCCCTGCAGAATTTCGCGCAGCCGCCGCGCATGACGCGCGGGGTCGGGATCACGGCTGACAACGGTATCGTCACAAACGGCGCGCCACCGGGCCCGGCATCGCTCGAAGAACTCGCCCGTGCGTTGCGCTATCACCCGGACCTGATCTACCAGTACGTTCGCAACAACGTCGAAATCGACCCGGTACGCGGTATCCACAAAGGCGCGCTTGGCGCGGTGCTCGACAACCAGGGCAGCGCGGCCGATCAGTCCCAGTTGATGGTGTCGCTGCTACGCCTGTCGGGCTACGACACGCGGATCGTGCGTGGCGTGATCAAACTCAGCGCGAAGCAGTTTGCGGATTGGTACGGCGTGCCGACCCATAACGTGTGCGCGGTGCTGAACCTGATGGGGCAGACCCAGATCCCGATCTACGACGTCAATGCGACGCAGGCAGGCGGCTGCCCGGGGTTGAGCGCGTCGATGACCGGAATCTCGATCGAGCATTTCTGGGTCAAAACCAATATCGGCGGGACGTGGTACACGTTCGATCCGAGCTACAAGCCACACGTCGTCAAGGCCGGCATCGACCTGAATGCGGCAGCGGGCTACAACCCGGCGACGTTCCTGCAGAACGCGAGGGCCGGTGCGACGGTGACGCCCGATCTGGTGCGAGGTTTGAAGCGTACCGGTATCCGCGACGATCTCGGCCGTGCATCGATGAATCTTGCGGGCTGGATCAGCAAGAAGAAGCCGACCGCGACCCTGAGCGACATTGTCGGCGGCAAGTCCATCATCCCGTTCTATTCGGGCGCGTTGCGACAGACTCAAAACGCGTTGCTCGATACGCGCTGGGCACCGCAGGAGTGGGACGACATTCCGGTCGGGTACAAGCCGACCGTGCGCGTGCTGTACCAAGGCATCGATCAAACCTTCACCGCCGATGCCATCTACGGCAAGCGTCTGACAATCACCTACAACGCATCGAATCAGCCGGTGCTCCGGCTCGACGGCCAGACGATGGGCGCGCCGGGGGCAGCGGTCGCACCGGGCGCGGACAGCGTGGTGACCTTTGTCGTGTGGCACAACGCGTATCCGAACGATCAGTCGGACCATGCGTTCGAGCAGCACATCAAGGGTGGTGGCAAGTACCTGATCGTGAACGGCTGGGGCCCGACCGGCCGCGGGTTGTCGCAGCACTATCTCAAGAATCTGGAAGAGCTTCGCGCGGCCGGCCATGCGGACGACAGCGAACCCGTGCTCGGCGCAAGCCTTGGCGTGATGGGTGCGCAATGGGTGTCGCAGACGACTCGCAGCGCATCGATCACCGATCGCCTCGCGAACGCATATACCGTTCAGCAGCATCAGGTCGGCATCGCGGGCTATACCGATGGTCCGTACGTCGATCTGCCGAGCAACATGAGTTCACCCGTTCAAATGGACGGCAACACGGCACTCGAACGGGCCGTTTTCGACAGCAACGGGATGCATTTGTCGATTCTCGAATCGACGGCGGTCAATCAGACCTCAGGCGTGTCGGCGGTATCGACGGTGAAACTGCTCGACATGGCGATGATGCAAGGGCAGACGATCTACAACGCCAGGGGCGGCAACTATGCGAACGTGGTTAGTCCGGCCTTGAGGAACTGCGAGCCACATTTAGGGAATTTTCAGTATTACGTAGGAAAGGGATTTCAACTGCTGATTCCCGGCAACTGTCGGCTGGTCGAGAATCGCTGGAACGGCGTCGGCTACTTCGTGCGCGGGATGGGGAACGCTCGCCTGCTCGGGTCGACCATCAGCGGTGGGTATTCTGGCGGGTACTTCACGTCCCCCGTTCCCGCACCGACCTACAACGCCAAGACGGTGAGCACGGCGAAGTCGCCGGTCAATCTGACTGGCTATTTCGGGCCGCAAGCCGTGGCAGGCGATCCGGTCGACATGGTTCACGGCAACTTCCTGTTCGAGCATCAGGATGTCAAGACCGGCCGCGGCGATTCGCCCGACAGCCTGAATTTTCAACGCTTCTACAGCAGCGGCATGAAGAACCAGGCAGGCGTGCTCGGTAAAGGCTGGACGCACAACTACGATCTCAATGTCCGCACCGCGTCCGATGGATTCCTTGGCATGGGCGACCGTCTGGCGCTCGATGCGGTAGGCACGATTGTCGAGCACAAGGTATCGCTGGATTTGCTGAACGAGCCTGACGTTTCGGCGGACCGGTTCCTGACCGCGGTAATCGCGCAGCGCTGGTTTGGCGATCAACTCGTCGACAATACGAGGATCGTCAAGCTGGGTTTGAACAGCGATGTATTCGTCAGGCTGCCGGGCATCGGTTACAGCACATCCGGTGGATACAGTTCGCCTCCGGGCAAGTCGGTGTCCCTCTCCGAAGACAGTATCAGCAAGACGGCGAGCTACACCATCAATCGAGCGGGCACGGACGGCTCCGCACGCTTTACGTTCGATTTGCAGACGGGCAAGGCGTCACGCTACGTCGAGCAGAGCGGAAAGGCGATCGATTTCACGTGGGCCGGCGATCTGTTGACGCGGGTTGAAAACAGCCTGGGTCGCAGCCTCACGCTGGCTTATTCGAACGGCCTTCTGCAGAGCGTTTCCAGCCCGCAGAAAACCGTGCGTTATGCGTATGACGGCAATTCCAACCTGGTCAGTGTGACCGATCCGGACGGGTTTGCGACACGCTTCGAGTATGACAAGCCCGGCCGGATGACGAAGTTCTACGAGCCGAGTTTCCCGAACATACCCGTCGTGACGAACGTCTACGACACGCTGGGTCGTATGCGGACGCAAACGAGTGCCGCAGGCAACGTGTTCAACTATTACTTTGCCGGTTCGCGGACGGAGGAGGTGGGGCCGGGCGGCACGGCGCGCACGAACTATTTCGACGGAGAGGGCAATCTGCTGCAGTCCGGCGACCCGATGGGCAACTGGACGCTCAAAGACTATGACGGCCAGAATCGTCTCGTGCGCGAAACGCGTCCTGAAGGCAATCGCATCGAGTACGTCTACTACGATCTGACGTGCAATAACGCTACGTATCTTTGCTCCCACCAGCCAGCGACCATCACGCAATATCCGCGCCCCGGATCCGGCGATCCGGCCTTGACGCAGAAGTTTGCCTATCTGGGTGACCGGCTGGCATCCGTTACGGATGCGCGCGGCAACGTGACGTCGTTCTCCTATAACTACGCCTGGCTGCTCGAGCGGATCACGAAACCCGCTGTAGGCGGCGCTTCGCCTGTCACGACCTTTACCTATGAGCAAGTGACGCCGCAGGGCAAAGGTACGTTCTATCGACCGACACGCGTGACCGAGCGGATCGACGCCGCGCGCACCACGTCGACGGCGATCAGTTACGCGGCGGACCATACGCCCGCTGTCGTGACGCAGGACGATACCGGTCAGCGTATCAAGACCGTGACGACTTTCGACAACGAAGGGCGCTTGGTTTCGAGCCAGCGCGACGGTGCACCGAAAATCACCTACACGTACGACAAGCGCGACAACGTAACGCGTACGAACGCGAGTTTGCTAGGCGCGGACGAAGTGATCGCCTATGACGCGAACAATCGCGAAATTCGACGCGGTGTAGCCATCGCCGGCGGCGCGATGGTGACGTGCAAGCGCTACAACGCAATGGGTGACGTGGTGCGGGTATGGGGGCCGGCGAAGACGGCGAACGTGACGACGTGCCCGGTCGAGGCGTCGCCGACGCCGATAACCGATACGGCGTACGACGACCACCATCGCCCGAGCCGCGTCACACAATACCTGAGTGCAGCGGACGGCGGCAATCGGGTGACGGAGACGGCGTACTACGCGGACGACCGTGTGAAGAGCGTGCGCAAGGCAGTGGGTACGGGTCTGGAGCAGACGTACGTGAGCTATGCGTACAACCCGAACGGGACGGTGGCGACGACGACCGACGCGAAGGGCAATACGACGGTCAACCTGTACGACGGTCACGATCGGCTTTACCGGACGCACTACCCGCTGGAAGGTCGTCCTGGGATGGGCAACGCGAACGACTTCGAGCAGTACGCGTGGGATGGGAACGGCAATCTGGTCACGCAGCGCAAGCGTGACGGCCAGACGGTATCGCAGACGTTCGATGCGTTGAATCGCGTGAGTACACGGACGTTCCCTGGAGGCGTGGGTAACGTTCAGTACAGCTATGACTTGCGCGGCCTGAAGACGGCATCGCAGTACAGCGATGGCGGCCAGACGGTGACGAACAGCTACGACGGGTTGGGTCAACTGACGCAGACGAGCGCGGCGGGCCGGACGCTGAGCTACCGCTACGACGCGGCGGGCAACGTGACGGATGTTGCATGGCCGGATGGTTTCCATGTAGGGATCGCGTATGACGGCTATGGCCGGCCGTCGCAGTTGCTGGAGAACGGCACGACGAGCCTGGCGAAGTACAGCTACGACGCGCTGAACCGTCGCACGCGTGTGGAGCTGGGCAACGGCACGCGCACGGAATACGCGTATGACAACCAGGGTTGGCTGTCGACTCAGAATCACCGCTTCACGAGCAGCGCGGAGGACTGGCTGTCGAGCTTCACGCGTAACCAGTTGGGGGACATCAAGCAGTCGAGCGTGTCGAACAACCGGTACGGGTGGGTGCCTGCGGCGGTGTCGAATACGTACGCGACGAACGCGCTGAACCAGTACACGGGGGTGGCGGGGAAGGCGGTGAGGTATGACCGCAACGGCAACCTGACGAGCGACGGGGCGTGGACGTATACGTATGACCTGGATAACCGGCTGAAGACGGCAAGCCGTTCGGGCACGAGCGCGGCATTGACGTACGACCCGGAAGGTCGACTGGTCAAGACGAGTATCAATGGCGTCGATACGGCATTGTTGTACGACGGTCAGAAGCTGGTGGGTGAATACGACGGCGGCGGCAAGCTGGTGCGGCGTTACGTGTTTGATCCGGGGATCGATTGCCTCTTGTCACGCAAGTCGAGTCGCGATTGCCAGCCCGTCGGCCGTCTGCTACCGTAGCGGCCAAAATCAGACGCAGTGAAATTCAATGAGAGAGCCGGGGGCCGCACCATGTCATCTTCCAGTCACGTCGCGTTCAGCGCGACGCTGCGCACCGCACATGACCATGCGGGTGGTGAAGTGATCGCAGCCGTGTTCCGCCATTCGAACGACTAAAGCAACGGAAGCGCATTCGTCCGGCGCAGGCGCCGGGCTTCAATCAGTTCAACCACCACGCTAGACGGGAGAGACCACCCATGAAGAAGATTTCCGCGCCGTTCGCGGCGGCCGCGCTGGCGGCGTGCACGCTGCTGGCGGGCGTTCACCAGACCGCCTGCGCCGCGTCGGACACCGAGCCCGCGATCGACGCGCGTTACGGCGCCGTCATCGAGGCCTATACGCAGGACATGGCCGCCGCGAAGACGAAGTACGACGGCAAGCGCCTGGTGTTCGTCGGCGCCGTGATCCGGATGGGCAGCGACCCGGGCGGCACCTATTTCGGCGCGCTGACGGCCGACGGCGAGCAGTTCGACACGCATTTCGACGTGGCCGACCAGGATGCGCTGAAGCCGAAATTCCCCGGCGGCGAGATCAAGCCGTTCGTCACGTCGGCCGCATTCCGCTTCAGCTGCGTGAACGAAGGCTATATCGACGCCCCCGTCCTGCCGGGCCTGAAGCTGGCGCACTGCCGCCTCGCAAACTGAGCGAACCGACCGGCGCGCCGCGGCCATCGTGCCGCGGCGCCGCCATCCGGCCGCCGCGCGTCACCCGCGCGTGCTGTCGCCTTCCAGCCGCCGCACGGCTTCCGCCACGTCGTTCCTGAAGCGCACCAGCGCCGCCTGTTCCGGCGCGGGCGGCTGCACGGCGGCCCACAGCATGTCGACGAGCTGCGTGGCCGTCGTTTCCGTATCGAGCTTGCGGTGCCCGAGGATCGCATCCCACAGCACGTGCTCGATCGGCCCGAACACCATCGAACGCAGCAGGCTCAGCGGCAGGTCGGTGCGCACCTGCCCGGCCGCCTGGCCGCGCGCGAGCACGTCCATCAGCGGCGCGGTGTAGCGGCGCTGCAGCGCGGTGAGCTCGTCGCTCAGCGCATGCTGCTTCGCGCGGCCTTCCGACAGCACCAGCGCGCACAGGCCCGTGCCGTTCACCAGCATCAACCGCAGGTGGGTGCGCACGATGAACGCGAACTGCTGCTGCACCGACGCGTCCTGCGGCATCCCGTGCTCGAACGCGGCAATGTTTTCGTCGTACCAATCCGCGATGACGCGCGCGCACAGCTCGCGCTTGCCGCGGAAATAGCTGAACACCGTCGCCTCCGAGACGCCCACGCGCTGCGCGATCTCGGCGGCCGTCGCATGCTCGTAACCTTTTTCGGCGAACACTTCCCGGCCGGCGCGCAGAATGTCCTGCACGCGTTGCTGGGATTTGCGCCCGGCGGGCGCGCGCGGCGTGTCGGCGCGGTCGGCTTTGACGGTGGCGGTCATGGTGTCGGCGGTAGCGGCTGTCATCTCGGCATGATATCTGAGTGTCACTCAAAAAACTATTGACGCCCCACCCGGCGAGGCGCGAAACTGTGCAAAATTTACGCTGTATTGGTCAATGAATCTGAGCATTCATTCGATTTGAGCGAAACTCAGAAATCGGTGAGTGCCACACACTTTCTGGAGACGGAGGAGACATGATCAACCTGCCCGGTGTGCAATTCATGCTCGGTGAAGACATCGAGATGCTGCGCGACGCCGTCGCGACGTTCGCGGCGAAGGAAATCACGCCGCGCGCGGCGGAGGTCGACCGCACCGACCAGTTTCCGATGGATCTGTGGAAGAAGTTCGGCGATCTCGGCGTGCTCGGCATGACGGTCGCCGAGGAATACGGCGGCGCGAACATGGGCTACACCGCCCACATGGTCGCGATGGAAGAGATCTCGCGCGCATCGGCGTCGATCGGCCTGTCGTACGGCGCGCACTCGAACCTGTGCGTGAACCAGATCCACCGCAACGGCACCGAGGCGCAGAAACAGAAATACCTGCCGAAGCTCGTGTCGGGCGAACACATCGGCGCGCTCGCGATGAGCGAGCCGAACGCCGGCTCCGACGTCGTCAGCATGAAGCTGCGCGCCGACAAGCGCGGCGATCGCTACGTGCTGAACGGCACGAAGATGTGGATCACCAACGGCCCCGATTGCGACACGCTGGTGGTCTACGCGAAGACCGACCTCGAAGCCGGCCCGCGCGGCATCACCGCGTTCATCGTCGAGAAGGGGATGAAGGGCTTCTCGGTCGCGCAGAAGCTCGACAAGCTCGGCATGCGCGGCTCGCACACGGGCGAGCTGGTGTTCCAGGACGTCGAGGTGCCGGAGGAGAACATCCTCGGCCAGCTCAACGGCGGCGTGAAGGTGCTGATGAGCGGCCTCGACTACGAGCGCGCCGTGCTGTCGGGCGGCCCGACGGGCATCATGGCCGCGTGCCTCGATGCGGTGGTGCCGTACATCCACGACCGCAAGCAGTTCGGCCAGGCGATCGGCGAATTCCAGTTGATCCAGGGCAAGGTCGCCGACATGTACACCACGTTCCAGGCGTGCCGCGCGTACCTGTACGCGGTCGGCCGCCACCTCGATTCGGCGGGCAGCGACCACATCCGCCAGGTGCGCAAGGACTGCGCGGGCGTGATTCTCTACACGGCCGAGAAGGCGACCTGGATGGCCGGCGAGGCGATCCAGATCCTCGGCGGTAACGGCTACATCAACGAATACCCGGTCGGGCGCCTGTGGCGCGATGCAAAGCTGTACGAGATCGGCGCCGGCACGAGCGAGATCCGCCGGATGCTGATCGGCCGCGAGCTGTTCGCGGAAACGATGTAACGCCCCACGTCACGCGAACGGAGCCCCGTCGATGCCGATCATCGAATCGAAACTGAACCCGCGCTCGGAAGACTTCCGCGCGAATACCGCGGCGCTCGAGGCGGTCGTCGCCGACCTGCGCGCGAAGATCGAACAGCTCGCGCAGGGCGGCGGGCAAGCCGCGCGCGACAAGCACCTGTCGCGCGGCAAGCTGCTGCCGCGCGAGCGTATCGCGCAACTGCTCGATCCGGGCGCGCCGTTCCTCGAGTTCTCGCAGCTCGCGGCGAACGGCATGTACAACGACGACGCGCCGGGCGCGGGCATTATCACCGGGATCGGCCGGATCGCCGGCCGCGAATGCGTGATCGTGTGCAACGACGCGACGGTCAAGGGCGGCACCTACTATCCGGTTACCGTGAAGAAGCACGTGCGCGCGCAGGAGATCGCCGCGGAAAACCGGCTGCCGTGCGTGTACCTCGTCGATTCGGGCGGCGCGAACCTGCCGAACCAGGACGACGTATTCCCCGATCGCGACCACTTCGGCCGTATCTTCTTCAACCAGGCGACGATGTCCGCCGCGGGGATCGCGCAGATCGCCGTCGTGATGGGTTCGTGCACGGCGGGCGGCGCGTACGTGCCGGCGATGAGCGACGAGTCGATCATCGTGAAGGAGCAGGGCACGATTTTCCTCGGCGGCCCGCCGCTCGTGAAGGCCGCGACCGGCGAGGAAGTGAGCGCCGAGGATCTCGGCGGCGGCGACGTGCATACGCGCCTGTCGGGCGTGGCCGATCATCTCGCGCAGAACGACGCGCATGCGCTGTCGATCGCGCGCAACATCGTCGATCACCTCGCGCCGAAGATCGCGCCGCCGGTGGCGCTGCGCGAGCCGAAGCCGCCGCGCTACGACGCAAAGAGCCTGTACGGCGTGATCCCGGTCGATACGCGCAAGCCGTTCGACGTGCGCGAGGTGATCGCGCGCATCGTCGACGATTCCGAGTTCGACGAATTCAAGGCGCGCTTCGGCACGACGCTCGTCACGGGTTTCGCGCACATCTGGGGCCACCCGGTCGGGATCGTCGCGAACAACGGCATCCTGTTCTCCGAGTCGGCCGTGAAGGGCGCGCATTTCATCGAGCTGTGCTGCCAGCGCAAGATTCCGCTCGTGTTCCTGCAGAACATCACGGGCTTCATGGTCGGGCGCAAGTACGAGAACGAAGGCATCGCACGGCACGGTGCGAAGATGGTGACGGCCGTGTCGAATGCGAAGGTGCCGAAGTTCACGGTGATCATCGGCGGCTCGTTCGGCGCCGGCAACTACGGGATGTGCGGCCGCGCATTCGGCCCGCGCTTCCTGTGGATGTGGCCGAACGCGCGGATCTCGGTGATGGGCGGCGAGCAGGCCGCGTCGGTGCTCGCGACGGTGCGCCGCGACGGCATCGAGGCGAAGGGCGGTTCGTGGTCCGCCGAGGAAGAGGATGCGTTCAAGCAGCCGATCCGCGACCAGTACGAGCGCCAGGGCCATCCGTATTACGCGAGCGCGCGGCTGTGGGACGACGGCGTGATCGACCCCGCGCAAACGCGTGACGTGCTCGGGCTCGGCCTCGCTGCTTCGATGAACGCGCCGATCGACGAGACGCGCTTCGGCGTGTTCCGCATGTAACGGCCGGGAGGGCTGAACGATGCGATACGAAACGATCAAGGTCAGTGAAGCCGGCCGCGTGGCGACCGTCACGCTCGCGCGTCCCGACGTGCGCAACGCGTTCAACGAGACGACGATCGCCGAGCTCACCACCGCGTTCGAATGGCTCGACGCGCACGAAGGCGTGCGCGCGATCGTGCTCGCCGCGGAAGGGGCGGCGTTCTGCGCGGGTGCGGACCTGAACTGGATGAAGAAGATGGCCGGTTACTCGGACGACGAGAACCGTGCCGATGCGCGCAAGCTCGCGCGGATGCTCGAGGCGATCCATCGCTGCGGCAAGCCGGTGATCGCACGCGTGCATGGCGATGCATACGCGGGCGGCGTGGGCCTGGTGGCGGCGGCCGACATCGCGATTGCCGCCGACGGCGTGAAGTTCTGCCTGTCGGAAGCGCGACTCGGGCTGATCCCCGCGACGATCGCGCCGTACGTCGTGCGTGCGATGGGCGAGCGCGCGGCGCGCCGCTACTTCACGACGGCCGAGGTGTTCGACAGTGCACGTGCGGCGTCGCTCGGTTTCATTCACGACGCGGTGCCGGCCGATGCGCTCGACGAAACGGTCGCGAAGCTGGCCGCGACGCTCGTCGCGAACGGCCCCGACGCGGTGAAGGCGTGCAAGCGGCTCGTCGCCGACGTGGCCGGCCGCCCGCTCGATGCGACGCTGATCGAGCAGACCGCCGACTGGATCGCGCGCACCCGCGCCGGCGCGGAAGCGCGCGAAGGGATTGCGTCCTTCCTCGAAAAGCGCACGCCGTCGTGGCGTGAATGATTGCGCAGCGCGCGTGACCCACTCTATCCGGACGACACCGAAGCCATGTTCGACAAGATTCTGATCGCCAACCGAGGCGAAATCGCGTGCCGCGTCGCCGCGACGTGCAAACGTCTCGGGATTGCGAGCGTCGCCGTCTATTCCGACGCGGACGCGAACGCGAAACACGTGGCCGCGTGCGACGAAGCCGTGCACATCGGCGGCTCGGCCGCGGCCGACAGCTACCTGCGCATCGAGCGCATCATCGAAGCGGCGCGCGCCACCGGCGCGCAGGCGATCCACCCCGGCTACGGCTTTCTGTCGGAGAACGAAGATTTCGCGCATGCGTGCGAAGCGGCCGGCATCGTCTTCATCGGGCCGCCGGTCGACGCGATCGCGGCGATGGGCTCGAAGGCTGCCGCGAAGGCGCTGATGCACGCGGCTGCGGTGCCGCTCGTGCCCGGCTATCACGGCGACGACCAGGACGCCGCCAACCTGCATCGCGAAGCCGACGAGATCGGCTACCCGGTGCTGCTGAAGGCCAGCGCGGGCGGCGGCGGCAAGGGCATGCGCGTGGTCGAGCGCTCCGACGATTTCCCGGCGGCGCTCGCGTCGTGCCAGCGCGAAGCCGCGAGCAGCTTCGGCAACGATCGCGTGCTGATCGAGAAATACCTGACACGCCCGCGCCACGTCGAGGTGCAGGTGTTCGGCGACACGCACGGCAATACCGTGTACTTGTTCGACCGCGACTGCTCGGTGCAGCGCCGTCACCAGAAGGTGCTCGAAGAAGCGCCGGCGCCGGGCCTGCACGACGACGTGCGCCGTGCGATGGGCGAAGCGGCCGTCGCGGCCGCGCGCGCGGTCGGCTATGTCGGCGCGGGCACCGTCGAGTTCATCATGACGGGCGACGCGTTCTACTTCATGGAAATGAACACGCGTCTGCAGGTCGAGCATCCGGTCACCGAGATGGTCACGGGGCTGGATCTCGTCGAATGGCAACTGCGCGTCGCATCCGGCGAGCCGCTGCCGCTGAAGCAGGACGAACTACACGTGCAGGGCCATGCGCTCGAGGCGCGTCTCTATGCGGAGAACCCGGCGCGCGGCTTCCTGCCGTCGACGGGCACGCTGAAGCACCTGCGGTTGCCGGCAGGCGTCGAGTTCGCGATCGGTGCATCGGTGCGCGTCGACAGCGGCGTGCGCGAAGGCGATGCGATCACGCCGTTCTACGATCCGATGATCGCGAAGCTGATCGTCCATGGCGCGGACCGTGCGGAAGCGCTGAGCCTGATGCTGCGCGCGCTGCGCGCATGCGAAGTGGTCGGCCTGCACACGAACGCCGCGTTCCTGCAGCGGATCGTTGCGTGCGAACCGTTCGCGGCGGCCGATCTCGATACGGGCCTGATCGAGCGCAATCACGACGCGCTGTTCGCGCCGCAAGAGCCGCCGCGCGCGACGCTCGCGCTTGCCTGCGCGGCGCTGCTCGCACGCGAGCGCGGCGCGGCCGCGCAGGGTTCGTCGCCGTGGGACGCGCTGCCCAACTGGCGACTGAACGGCGGCTATCGCCGCACGCTCGAATGGCGTGCGGCCGAGCGCGAAGCGGACGTGACGGTCACCTACGAGGACGACGGTGCGCTTGCGCGCCTCGCGGCCGGCGGCGCAGCCGCGCAACCGTTCGCGTGGACGCGCGGCGCCACGCCGCTCGATTTCGACGTGACGCTCGGCGGCGTGCGCAGCAGCGGCCGCGTGTATGCGGACGGCGACACGTTCCATGTATTCACGCAGGGCGCGGCCGAGACGCTCGAATGGCGCAACCTGCTCGCGCATGCGGGTGACGCGGAGCAGGGCGGTGGCCGCCTGACCGCGCCGATGCCCGGCAAGGTGATCGCGGTGCTGGTCGAGCCCGGCCAGAAGGTCGAAGCCGGCACGCCGCTGATCGTGATGGAAGCGATGAAGATGGAGCACACGATCGGTGCGCCGAGCGCGGGCGTTGTCGCGGAAGTGCTGTACGGCGTCGGCGACCAGGTCGCGGATGGCGCGCAGTTGCTGATGATGGCGGAAGGCTGAGGGTCGCCTGTTTCGCTGGTTGCGGGCCGGCTGTCGCGGCTGCCGGCCCGTCAAAGACGCTTCGAGATTCGTTGCACGAGCGGTACTGCGACAAGCCTGCTTCGATCGCTCGGCAAAAACGAAGCAATGCGAATCTTTCGATTGCATTACGCCGCTTGCTCATCTTTCCGTCCTGACACGTGCTGCTGTCCGTGAGCACGCAGCTCGCCTCCTTGCGCGACACTGTCGTGTAACACGCTGTAATTAGCATCTCGCCGTCGACATGACCGGTGCGCACCCGCGCCCGTGTCACGTCCTCATATCCACGGAGAGACGTTATGCGAAACTCGGCCCTACGGCCCGTCGCGGTCGCTGGCCTGATCGCGCTGACAGTACTCCTCGGCGCCTGCAACGACGACCTGACCGCACCCGCCGCACCCGTCGCGCAGCAGAAGGCCGCATGCGGCGACGGCCTGGTCGCCACCGCGCAGATGCACTGCCCGCCCGGTTTCACCGCACCTGCCTCTTCGCCCGCTTCCTGATCCCGGTCGTTCCCACCAGAAATCCAATCAAGAGCAACCCGCATGGCCACCCATTCGCGACGCGATTTCCTGAAGTTCTCGGCCGGCCTCGCCGGTGCGACCGCCGCCACCGCACTGCTTCCCGAATCGATCCGCAAGGCGCTGGCGATCGAGCCGAATACCGTGACGGGCACGATCCAGGATGTCCAGCACATCGTCGTGTTCATGCAGGAAAACCGCTCGTTCGACCACTACCTCGGTCACCTGAGCGGCGTGCGCGGCTATAACGACCGCTTCCCGGTCACGCTGCCGAACGGCAAGCCGGTGTGGTTCCAGCCGCGGCAGGAGGACAAGACGAGCGTGATCGCGCCGTTCCGCTACGACACGACCAACCCGGGCGTCAACGCGCAGTGCATCGGCGGCCTGCCGCATACGTGGGCGACGACGCACGGCGCGATCGACAACGGCCGTGCGGACCAATGGGCGGTGCAGAAGTCCAACATGACGATGGGCTACCACGTCCGCGACGACATCCCGTTCCACTACGCGCTCGCGGATGCGTTCACGGTGTGCGACAACTACTTCTGCTCGATTCCGGGCAACACGCATCCGAACCGCATGTACCTGATGACGGGCATGGTCGATCCGCTCGGCACGGGCGGCGGCCCGCTGCTCGACAACACCGATTACATCGACAACCAGTTCGACAAGATCCAGTTGCCGCCCTTCAGCTGGAAGACCTACCCGGAGCGGCTCGAGCAGGCCGGCATCTCGTGGCAGATCTACCAGCAGGGCACCGGGTTCGACAATTTCACCGGCAACTATGGCACGAACATGCTCGCGTGCTTCGAGAACTTCGTGAACGCGCCGGCCGGTTCGTCGCTGCAGACGCGCGGGATGAGCACGCGCTCGATCACGCAGCTGAAAGCCGACGTGCAGGCGAACGCGCTGCCGCAGGTATCGTGGCTGCTGCCGCCCGCCGCGTATTCGGAACATCCGAAGTTCACGCCGCTGTACGGCGCTTATTACCTGTCGAACATCCTCGATGCACTGACGTCCAATCCGGACGTGTGGAGCAAGACCGTCCTGCTCATCATGTACGACGAGAACGACGGCTTCTTCGACCATGTCGTGCCGCCGCAGGCGCCGACGCTGCCGGGCTCCGGCATGAGCACCGTGGACGTGTCGCTCGAGCGGCACAACGTCGTGACCAAGACGCAGACCGGCGCGTATACCGCCGACAACCTGCCGTACGGGCTCGGCCCGCGCGTGCCGATGTTCGTCGTCTCGCCGTGGTCGAAGGGCGGCTTCGTCTGCTCGCAGGTCTTCGATCACACGTCGGTGCTGCAATTCATCGAGAAGCGTTTCGGCGTGATGGAAACGAACATCTCGCCGTGGCGCCGCGCGATTTGCGGCGACCTGACCTCCGCGCTCGACTTCTCGAAACCGGATGCAACGGTGCCGACGTTGCCGAGCACGCAGGCGTATGTCGCGCAGGCGGACCTGCAATGCTCGCGCGCGTCGTCGCAGACCGCGCCGGCGAGCACCGCGCAGCAGGTCGTGACGGCGCAGGAGCCCGGCACGCGGCCGGCGCGCGCGCTGCCGTACGAATTGCACGTCACCGGCCAGCTCGGGGCGCAAGGCTACGCACTGACGTTCGCGAATACCGGCACGCAAGGCGCGCACTTCTGGGTTTATACCGGCGACGCCACCGCGATGCCGCGCCGCTACACGGTCGAAGCGGGCAAGCAACTGACCGATACGTGGGCGCTCGACGCGAACGGCAACTACCTGGTGAGCGTCTGGGGCCCGAACGGCTATTTCCGGCGCTTCGCGGGGGCCGCCGCCGCGGATGCCGGTGCGAAGCCGGAAATCACACCGTGCTATGACGTCGCCAACGGCGACATCTACGTGACGCTCGCCAATGCCGGCACCAGCGCGCTCACGGTCACGGCGATCGATGTCGCGTACGGCGGGGCCGCGCGCACGCTGACGATTCCGCCGGGGCAGCGCGTCGAAGCGCACTGGGATTTGTCGTGCAGCAGCCACTGGTACGACCTGCAGTTCACGGTGGCGGGGAACGCGGGCTGGATGCGCCGCATCGCGGGGCACGTCGAAACCGGCAAGGCCAGCATCACCGATCCGGCCGCCGTGGCGCCGACGATGACGGCGATCTGACGGCAAGCGGGGCGCGCCGGCTGGTTGGATCCGGCCGTGGCGAGCCTGAACGACGCATGGCGAGCCAGCGTTGCCGCGCCCTTCAACGCGGCGACGAGCGGCCGCTATCCGTTCTTCGATACGCAGGCCGATGTGTCGTTCGCCGAGCTTGGCCGCTCTGTGCGCCCCGATACCGGATTGATTTCGCGTCTCGTCACCACGCAACCGGCCGGCGTGATGAAGCGGTATCCCCCGCGCGGTGGCGACCATGGCCGGCAGGTGACCTCTCACTTCAATGCGGCCGGTGCGGGCGAACAATCCATGACAGTGTCCGGGCCGGCGGTCCGCTAGAATGCCCGATTGCCGTCGACGTGCGCCGCCGCTTGACGCGGGCGGCGCTTCGCGCGCTACACTGCTTCATTCCACTTCCATCCAACCTCCCATCCCGCCGACGATGACGTCTCCTGTCCTGAACGGCCTGCGCATCGGTATCACGATCGGACTGCGTGCGCCCGACGAAAGCCTGTGGATCAACGGCATCAAGCAGAACGCGCTGTTTCTCGCGAAGCTGCTGATGGCGTCGCCGCACGGCTACCGCGTGACGCTGGTCAACACCACCGATGTGCCGCTCACCGATGCGTTGCCGTGGGATCGCAGCGTATTCGACACGCGCACGTTCGACGACATGAAGGATTCCGTCGACGTGCTGATCGAGCTCGGCGGCCAGGTCAACGCGGAGCAAACGGCCTACCTGAAGGCGCGCGGCGCGAAGCTCGTCAGCTACTGCTGCGGCGTCGAGTACATCAACGTGATGGAGTCGATGCTGTTCGGCCGCCGGCTATGGGATTCGCTGTTCATCAACCGCGGCTACGACGAGGTGTGGGCGATTCCGCAGATCGCGCCCTCGTCGCTGCCGTTCCTGCAGTCGCTGCGCCGCTGCCCGGGGCGCGTCGTGCCGTTCGTGTGGGATCCGATGTTCCTGAGTGCGCGCGCGCAGCCGCTGCCCGAGCGCGGCGAGTACCGGCCGCGCAGCGAGCCCGGCAAGCGTCTGACGGTGATGGAGCCGAACCACGACGTGGTGAAGTTCTGCGTGTATCCGATGCTGATCATCGACGAAGCATATCGCCGCGATCCCGACGCGATCTGCTTCACGCACGTGACGAACGCCGACCGTCTCGCGCACGACAGCCCCGAGTTCGTGATGCTGATGAACTACCTCGACATCGTGCGCGCAGGCAAGGCGAGCTTCGTCGGACGCTTCGATACGCCGCTGTTCCTGGCCGACCTGACCGATATCGTCGTGTCGCACCAATGGTCGAACCCGCTCAACTATTTCTATTTCGACGTGTGCTGGCAGGGCTATCCGCTCGTGCACAACGCGAGCCTCGCGCCCGATCTCGGCTACTACTATCCGGACAACGACGTGCAGCAGGGCGCCGATGCGCTGTTGCGCGCGCTGCATACGCACGATGACGACTGGGAAGCGTACACGCGGCGCCAGCGCGAGATCCTCGCCCGCTATACGGCGGCGAATCCGGCGCTCGTTGCCGAATACGACGCGCTGCTCGCGAATCTGATCGGCGCATCGGCCGCATAAGGCCCGATTTTTCGCGCGGCGCACACCGGCGCGCCGAATCCCGCTATCGGGATTGGCCCGCCCTAATGTCTGACGAAATGATGCCGTTAAAAAAGAAACCGCCGAACCCGATCGGTTCGACGGTTTTTGAAGGCACGAATCTGACGGCTCCGAGGGAAGTCCGTCAGAAATTATTTTATAGGTTAACAAGTCTTTAAGATTGTTAAACATGTTTCAATCGATAATAGTCATATGAATTAACTTGATATTATTGATTCAAGGCGGATTGATTCCTGGTTGGAAATCCAGTAATTCGTTTGAAACGATAAAATTGAATGCTGCGGTGATCGAATGGCGCGCGGCGGCCGATTTCCGGCGAAAAGCAAACCGGATGACAGACCTCCGCGGCGGGCCTGGCAGTGGGCACGGACAATGCTTCGCGGGCCGGTATTTATCTGATCAATTGAGATTTTCCGATTTCGAGGCCCGCAAATTTCGGAAGAATTGAGTTGGCTGTGGTTGTTTAGAAGAAAAAGAATAAACGATATCTGAATCGGGGTTCCGTAATTTGCGTTAGTGTGGCCTGTCGCACAGTCGGTATCGTGCATCCGTGGTGTATTCCCAGTAACTGAATATCGTTGAAAAATATCGAATTTGACGGCGCGCCGAAGCGAAAAGTACGCTCCCGGAAAAGATCGACATAACAGGATGGGCCGGGTAGGCAGCGGAGCGCGTTGTGGTCGGCTTGCTCCGCATGTTTCTTGAGGTCGAGCCGCGACCGGCGGCTCGCCATTTGCCGGAGCGCCGGATGAATGCGGTCGAAGCTCGCCTGGAGGCGAATCGGGAAGCGAATCGTGACGAAATCGATCTCGTGTTCGGCGCCCCCGACGATCATCCCGACCTCGCGTCGGTACGCAGTTTCGTGGAAAGCCGGCTCGGGTTCGCGCAAGAGCCCGTGTGCCGGGCCGATCTGTCGGGCGGCGTGCTGTACCAGGAATGCCTGGCGCGATTGCGGTGGGGCGAGCGCGATGCGCTGCCGCCGGTCGCGTTCCTGCCGCGCCTCGAGGCGCTCGGGCTGATGCGGTGGTTCGACCGGCTCGTGGTCGGCCGGACGATCGACGCGCTGCGCGCCGATCCGGCTGCCGTCTACGGCTGCAATGTGGCGGCGGCGAGCGCGGTGGTCGACGACGCGTGGCTGGCCATCTTCAGGCGGCTCGAGCGCGAGCCGTCGGTCGCTGCGCGGCTGGTGGTCGAGATCACGGAGACGGGGCCGCTGAATCCCGTCGCGGGGCGATCGTTCGTGAACCGCTTCCGGCAAGCCGGGTGCCGCATCGCGATCGACGATTTCGGTGTCGGCTTCAGCGCATTGAACAACCTGGTGGTCGGCAATCCCGACATCGTGAAGCTCGACCGGTCGATCCTGTCGATGATCAAGCGCAACGCGATCGGGCGCTACCAGTTTCGCCGGCTGATCGCGTTCGCGCATGAAGGCGCGCGCCACGTCGTCGTCGAAGGCGTGGAGAGCGAGGTCGACCGGCAGATCGTCCTGGATGCCGGCGTCGCCTGGGCGCAGGGCATTCGCTTTTCATGGCGGTCGCCGGCCGCCGCGTGACGGCGCGGGAACAGGCGAGGTGGCGTGCACGATGCACGCCGATGTCGGGCGAGACCGGCGCGTGGCCGGGACGAATCGCAAAGGGGCGTGAGCATGGCAGGGACGAAGGCCGGAGCCGGAACGGGCACGCAGGCGAACGGTGCGCGCGACCTCGTCGCGATCGCCGAGCTGGCCGACATGCTGTGGCAACTGGGCGCCGAATCGACCGATGTGCCGATCGACGTCGCGCCGTATCTCGACGGCCTCAAAGCCATTGCGCGTCGCATTCAGCGAATGAGGCCGCTCGACGCCGGCTGCCGCGAGCTGGCGGCGCGCCACTATTACGCGGGTGTCATCGCGGGCGCGTGCGGCGACGATTCGGCAATCGCGCGTGGCGTATCCGACAGCCTCGTCAAGCAATCCGGCGGCGCCAGCCGGCCGATGGCGCGTTGCTTCGCGGTGCTCGCGCGGATAGGGCAGCGGCATGGCCGTAGGTTCGCCGCGCAGAGCGGCGATCGGGTGCTGGTCTAGCGCCCGTTCGCGCCAGTCACGGGCCATGGTGCAGCGCGAGATGCGCGGCCCGCGCCGACATCATCCGCATGCAGCGGCCCCGATCCGCATCCAGTCGATCAATCCTTCCCGAATCCGCCGAGCACGAACGCCATCGCGCGGTCGACCGCGTCGTCCCATTGCCCGACGTGCGCGGCGCGCACGATCCGGATGCCCGGATAGAGTGCGGTGCGCGAGCCCGTTTCCCAGCGCGCATCGGCTTTCGGGCTGAGCAGCAGCACGGCCGGCACGCCGAGCGCGCCGGCGAGGTGGATGTGTGCGGTGCAGGTGGTCACCACGGCATCCAGCGTGAGCATCAGCGCCGCCAGGTCGCTGAAATCACCGATCGCGTGATGCGGGAACGTCACCGGCAGCGCCGATTGCTCGGACTGCGCGGACAGGTCGCGATTGATGCAGTACGCGGCGTGGCCATGCATCCGCGTGAGCGGCGCGAGATCGAGCAGGCTGGCCGCGCGATGGAAGCGCGTGTCGCTTTCTTCGCGCCCGCGCCAGTTGAGCCCGATGCGGCGCGTGCCGGCGGCGTGGCCGTCGCGCTGCACGCGCTCGCGCCACGCGGCCGCGCGCTCGGGCGGGCAAGACAGGTACGCGGCCGCCGCGCCTGCGGGCGCCGGCGCGTAGCCGAACTGCGCGGCGAGCATCAGGAACGAACACCAGTAGTCGTGCGCGAGTTGCGACGTGTCGACCCAGGCGCCGTGTGCGCCGACGAATTCGATGTGCGGGAACGTGTGACGCAGCAGGCCCGTCAGCGCGTCAGGCACGACGACGGTCACGCTCGTGCAGCCGAGCGTGTCGAGCGCATGCAGGTAGCGCGCGTACTGGAGCTGGTCGCCGACGCCGCCGTAGCTGAGCACCAGCAGCCGCTTGCCCTGCAGCGGCTGGCCCTGGTAGAGCCGGTCCGTCGGCAGCCCGAACTGCGTGGCCGTCAGCACGTTTTCGCTGGCGATGGTGGCACGGGCGGCCTCGTCGCGCCGGCCGGCGCGCAGCAGCAGCGTCGCGCGCGCGAGTTCGATGCGCCCGCGCGTCGCATCGGGCAGCGCGGCAGGATCGCCGAAGCGTTCGAGCGCCGCGAGCCCGGCTTCGGGGGCGCCGGCGAAGCCGTAGCACGACGCCAGCTGCAGCGCGATCGCATCGTCGTCGAGCCCGCGGCCGCGCGCACGCTGCCAGCGTTCGATTGCATGGCCCCATTCGCAGCGCGACTCGTGGTCGAGTGCGAGATTCCAGCTCGTTTCGGGCGCATCGGCGGCTGCGGCTGTCGTTGCCGGGGGCGCCATATCGTGTTCCGCCTGCGCCGCGACGGCGAGCGGTTCGCCCGAGATGATCAGCTTCTGCCGGTCCCAGCGCGGGTTCGGCACACACAGCATGTTCAGGCCGTCGATGCGGTAGAACGTGTAGTCGAGTCCGGCGAACGTGGCGATGATCGGCGCCTCGCCGACTTTCCAGTATTCGATCCAGCACCACGGCAGATGCGTCTCGATCAGCTGGCGCGCGCCGCGCAGCGCGTCGATCTCCATCCCTTCGATGTCGAGCTTCAGGAAATCCAGCCGAGGCAGCCCGAGCGAGTCGAGCCGCACGACGGGTGTCGGCGTGCCGCCCTCGGCCTGCCCGTCGACGAGCGAGACCGTGCCGAAGTCGGCGTCCTGTCCGTAGTCGACGTCGGGCACTTTCATCGTGCCGTTGGTGCTGGCGAGCCCCATGTTCAGCAGATGGAGGTTGTCGAGCTGGTTCAGCGCGACAGTGCCGCCGAGCGCATGGAACAGCGTGCGCTGCGGCTCGAACGCATACACGCGGCCGCCGCGCGCATGCAGCCGGTGCGCGATCGGCACGCACACGAGCCCCGCGTTCGCGCCGCCGTCCACCGCGATCGCGTTGTCCGGCAACTGGTCGATCACGTGCAGGATCGTATCGAGCTCGCCCTGGATATGCGGCCGGCCGGTCTTGATCAGCGCTTCGGCCTGAAGCGCGCAGTGCCGGTTGATGACGAACGGGCCGTGGATCGAGTCGATCACGACGAAATTGCGGACGGTCTGATTCATGGGCGTGGCGTGGACTCGTGAGGTCAGCCGAGCGCGCGCTCGGCAAACAGCTGCCGGATCTGCGCGGAATAGGCGTGGACATTGTGCTCGGCGAGCGTGTCGACCTGGTGCAGGCAGCGGCGGGCCGCCGCCGCGTAGTCGTCGAGTCGCGCGTCGTGCGTCTGCGCGGCGGTCGCGATCGCGCGCGCCGCATCGAAGATCTCGAAGTCCGGATAGTAGTAGCCGACGTCGCGCAGGAACGGTGAGTTGTGCACGAGCGGGTAGTTGCCGTAAAGCGCGTCGTACAGCAGGTAGTTCAGGCCGTTTTCCCAGTGGTGCGACACGACGATGTCGGTGTGATGCGCGGCCCATGCGACGAACGGCGCGCGCACGTCGGCGGTCGCCTTGCCGTCGCGCACCATCTCGAGCCCGAGCGCGAGATGCTTGAAGGCGACGTTTTCCTTCTTGTCGAACGTATTGGTCATGTACACGTGCTCGACGAGCTCCGGGTGCTCGACATAGCACGCGTTCGCGGCGAGCATCGGCACGATCGAGCTCTTCACGACGTTCAGGTTCGGCTCGAAGAACGCGATGCGCTTCGCGGGGCCGTGGTTGCGGTAGCCGAAGCGCGCCTTCAGGTCAGGATCGGCGTCGAGGCTGCGCTCGATGAAATACGGCGACCAGATGTGCGGCAGCTCGATCACCGGCGCGCGATAGACGGCCTGGAAATACGCCGCGCACGTATGCATGTGCTGCGGGTTGGTCCAGATCTCGTCGAACTGCACGCGGTTCGGGTTCGGCCGCCATGGGTTCTTCTCGAAGTTGATCGTCTCGACGGCGATCACGTAGTCGTTGCCGAAGCGATACGACACGCACTTGCCGCCGCGCCGGCGCACGGCGTCCGTGTGGGTCGAATCGATGAACGCGTTCATCTCGATCAGCAGGTCGGTCTGGTGGACCACGGCCGACAGCGGCCGCAGCGCGCCGCCGAACGCGTCCATCATCAGCGCCTGCGGATAGTCGGTGATGCCGTCGTCGTGCGCGAGCCAGACCTCGCCGATCAGCGGCGAGCGCTTCAGCAGCATGTACAGGTACACGCAGTGCTGGTTCGCGCCGTTGTACCAGATCGACTGCGTCGCGTCGCGCTGTACGTTCATCGTTATCGCGACATTGAGTTTCATGGCGGCTCCGGGGTGCAGGGGGCGCGACTTACGGCGCGTAGTTCTGAGACTGGCGCGGCACGTAGCCGGTCAGGCGCCACTGGCCGTCGTCCTCGAGGCGAAAGCTCAGCTTCTCGAACACGGTCGCGCCGCTCGCCAGCGTGGTCGTATAGTCGACGTTCGCATACAGCCCGTCGGGCGTCGTGCCCGCGTTCGTGTAGCGGATGCGCGTGATCTGCGCCCAGCCGCGATGGCGCACCGTGCCGACCGACTGGCGGGCGCGCTGCATGTCGGCCGCGAACTGATCCTGCTTGATGCGCGACTTCACGAACGGGGCCGCGTCGGTCCAAACCGCGGCGTACTTGCCGGCGTCGAGCTGCTTGAACACCGCATCCGAGTCGCTGAGCAGCGCGTCGGCCGATTCGCCTGACGATTGCGCGTGTGCGCCGATCGCGATCGAAGCGACGGCGCAGCCGATCAGCCATTTGGCGCGGGTGAGGGTCGGGCGTGCGTTCATGTCGGAGTCCGGAATGGGCGGCGCGTCAGGCGTCGCGATAGAGGGTGGCGATCGCGTCCGTATAGGCGGAGACGTTCTCGGGGTTGTAGATGCTGACGGAACTGAGCACGTGCTTCGACTGCTCGCGATAGGCGTCGAGGTTGGCGTCGTGCTCGGCGAATGCCTTCAGCAGCGCGAGGCCGCCGGCCTGGCAGTCGAAGTCCGGATAGAAATACCCGGCCTTGCCGAGGAACGGCGAGTTGTGGATCAGCGGATAGTCGCCGTACAGCAGCTCGTAGTACAGGTAGTTCTGCGCGTTTTCCCAGGTGTGCGACACCACCGCATCGCCGTACGCGGCCATGAACTCGTACACTGCATAGCGGCTTTCGAACGTCGTGATCCCGTGGTTCACGATGTCGAGGCTCTTCGCGAAGTGGACGAACGTCGCATGCTCCTTCAGGTGCAGCGTGTTGCACACGCGCACGAACTCGAGGAAATCAGGCTTGGCGCGATACGCTTCCTCGGCCACCAGCATCGGGATGACGCTCGTCTTCACCATGCAGATGTTCGGCTCGAACATCGTCACGCGCCAGCGCGGCTTGCCGGGCTGATAGCCATACGACAGCCCCGCGCCGAGCGTCGCGCGCGCCTTGTCGAACAGCATCGGGTGCCAGATGTGCGGGACGATCGTGACGGGCGCGCGCAGGCCCGTCTGGTAATAGTGCAGGCACGAGCGCTCGAATTCGGGAATCGTCCACACGGCGTCGTACGGCGCGCCCGAGAACAGGAAACCCGACGGCTTGTCGAACATTGCGCGTTCGATGTCGATCACGTAGTCGTTGCCGACGCGCATCGTGACGACCTTGCCGCCGCGCTCGCGGAACGCGCGCAGGTAGTCGGCGCCGAACTGCGCGCTCATTTCGATCAGCACGTCGCAGCGCTGCAGCGCTTCGTCCATCGACAGCAGCGGCACGTCCCATTCGCCGAGCATCATCTGCGGATCGGCGACCTGTTCGCCGCCGTTCACCATTACGGCTTGCGCGACGAGCGGCGACTGGCGCAGCAGCAGGATCAGCAGCAGGCAGTTCTGGAAGATGCCGTTTTCCCACAGCGACTGGCCGGCGCCGCGCACGAACAGCGACACGCCGACGACGAGACGCTTGCCCTCGCCGGGCGCTTGACGGGCATTGGAGTCCGACATGCGTATGCTCCGGTTCAGGCGACCAGACGCGAGACGAACGCGTCGAGGTTCGCGGGGTTGTCGATCGAGACCGACTGCAGCAGCCGGCCGGCTTTCGCGCGGTAGTCGTCGAGGCGTTCGTCGTGGTGCAGCCACGCATCGAGCAGCGCCCGGCCGCCCGCGGCGGAATCGAAGTCCGGGTAGTAGTAGCCGGCGTCGCCGATCAGCGTCGAGTTGTGGATCAGCGGGTAGCCACCGTACAGCACGTCGTAATACAGGTAGTTCTGCCCGTTTTCCCAGTGGTGCGACACGACTGCGTCCGCATGGCGCGCCATGAAGCCCGGCAGGTCGAGGCGCGGCTCGAAGGTCGCCTTGTGCTGGCGCACGAGATCGAGGCTGTTCGCGAAGTGCACGAAGGTCGGATGCTCCTTCATGTGCAGTGAGTTCACGACGAACATGTGCTGAACCGCGTCCGGGCGCGCACGGTAGAGCTCGTCGCACGCGAGCATCGGGTAATGGCAGGACTTGGCGACCGAGATGTTCGGTTCGAGCGTCGCCAGGCGCCACGGGCGGCGGCCCGGCCGATAGCCGAACGTCGCGCCTTCCGCGGCGAGCGCGGCGATGCGGCGCTCGAGGAAGTAGGGCGACCAGATGTGCGGCATCAGGTGGACCGGCGCGCGCAGGATGGTCTGCAGCATCGGCGCCGCGGCCTTGTCGTATTGCGGCAGCAGCCACACTTCGTCGAACGGCGCGCCGTTGAAGATGTGCCCCGACGGTTTGCCGAAGATCGGGGTTTCGCACAGGCCGGCGTACACGTGCCCGCAGAAGAATGCGGCGATTTTCTTGCCGAGCGCCTTCATGTGCCGGAGCCATTCGACCGGCAGCTGTGCGCCCATTTCGATCACGACGTCGAGTTCGTGCGTGACGTCGGAGGGCTTCACGAGCGGGATGTCGAGGCCGTCGAGTTCGAGGCCGGCCGGCAGCGCGCTGGCGTCGCCGCCGTTCAGGAAGTAGACGGGGCCGACACGATCCGAGCGCTTGAGCATCATCGCGAGGAACGCGATGTTCTGGTGGATGCCGTTTTCCCAGATCGCCTGGCCGTCGCGCGCAAACAGCGAGATGCCGACCGCCGGCCGTTGCCTGCGGGTGCCGCCCGAGGCGGCTTCATTGATGTCCGTCACCGGTTGGTTTCCTCTGCGGCATCGTGCGTCCGGGCATCGCGTCGAGCGTCTGGCCTGGCAGCGGCGCGCCGTGGATTGTCATGGTTGCATGTACGCCGGTGCGCCGCGGCGGGCGAATCGGGCGACCTGGTTCGCGAGGGCGGCAGCCGGTTTCCGGCGTGTCGTCGGGCACGCCTGGCACGGCGTGCGATTCGGGCAGGCTGCCCCGGCGACTGTCTGCGGCGATTGTGGCACGGAAACCACCGGTTTTGGCAGGACGTGACGAACTTTGACATAGCCGCCGGCCAACGGAAACGGGCGCCGGCGAAGCGGCGCCCGGGCGGTCCGGCGCAGGTCGGGTGCGAGCCCGGCGCGGCGCTGGCGGCCGGTCGGATCGGGCCGCCGCGCGCGGCGGCGGCCCGCTCAGCGCTGCAGGCGGATTTCGACGCGGCGGTTGCTGGCGCGGCCTTCCGGCGTCGCGTTGGACGCGACCGGATCGGCCTTGCCGCGACCCGTGACCGTCAGCGAGTCGGTCTTCAGGCCGTGCGCCTTCAGGTACGCCGCGACGGATTCGGCGCGGCGCTTCGACAGCGCGAGGTTGTAGTCGTCGCTGCCCACCGCATCCGTAAAGCCGGTGACGCTCACCTGCGAGTACGTACGGTCTGCGCGCTCGCTCAGCAACCGGTCGAGCGATTCGCGCGCGGTCGGGGTGAGCGTCGCGTGGTCGGTTGCGAACAGCGCGTCGCCCGACAGGTTCACCTGTTCGACGACGGCAGCCGCCGGCGCGGCGGCCGACGCCGCTTCGGCCGGCGCGGCGCCGCACTGGAACACGAGCGTCGCGGGATCGGATTTGTCGCGCAGCGCACGGGCCGAGTCGACGGCGCGCACCGGCTCTTCGCCGCAAATCTTGCGGGCGGCCTTCATGCAGGTCTGCGGGCCCGACAGCAGGCCGTGACAGTCCACCTGGAAGGTACGCACGCCGTCGCGCGGTTGCAGTTCGGAGGCGCTGAAGGTCGGGCCGGATGCGGTCGAGCATGCAGCGAGGGCCGTTGCGGAAAGTGCGAGCGCAAGAGCGAGTTTGTTCACGGTTACATCCTCAATGCTTGGGTTGACTGAAGCCCGCCGCGGGTGGCGCGGCGGGCCCGTCTGGCCGTCGTGGCCGCCGCGGGCCGGCCGGCTGGCGAGCCGGGCGGCCTGGCGGCGCGACGCGTTACTTCCACTGGTACAGCATGCCGGCGCCGATCACCCGCTGACCGCCGCTGAAGCCGCCGTTGATCGACGCCTTCAGGTTCTCCGTGATGCGAGCCTGCATGTTGACCGCCATCGCCTTCTGGCCGAGGAAGGTCGACGTGCCCACGCCCATCCCGAAGTTGGCGTCGCGATCGAGCTGCGGGATCGACGCCATCGCGCCGACGGCCGCGATACCCTGCTTCGCCATCTGGTCGGTCTGCTGCAGTTGCGAACCCAGCGAGTTGATCTGCGCCTGCTGGCCCGACAGTGCCGTCGACAGCGTCGTCTGCACCTGCGTCAGCTGGTTCACGTTCACCGCGTCGGTGCCTTGCGTACCCGGCGCGACGTTGATGATCTGACGCTGCTGCGTGTCGCTGCCGACCGACACGACGTTCTGGCGGCCGCCGTCCGTCGAGTTCGCGCCGATCGCCACCGAGTTCGAACCCGCGGTGACGGTCGGGTGATCGCTGCCCGTGCCGTTCATGTCGGCCGCGATGCCGTTGTTGTTGTTGGCGATACGCGTGTTGTTGTTGGTGTTGTTGATTGACGTCGACAACTGGGTCAACTGGTTGTTGATGTTGTTCACGCCGGTCGACAGCGACGCCACGTTGCTGTTCGTCGTGCTCAGGCCGGTGGACAGCGAGCCGATGCCGGTCGAGGTCGACGTCGACAGCGAATTGACGTTGCTGTTCGTCGTGCTCAGGCCCGTCGACAGCGAGTTGATCGCGGTCGAGGTCGACGTGGACAGCGACGTGAGGTTGCTGTTCGTTGAGCTGAGACCCGTGGACAGCGAGTTGATGCCCGTCGACAGCGACGCGACGTTCGACGCGGTCGACGTCGACAGCGCATTCACCGCGTTGTTCGTCGCGTTGAGCTGGCTGCCGTTGATCGCGTCCGTGCTCGTGGCCGAGACCTGGCCTGCGGCGACGTTCGTGATCTGGCGTTCCTGGCCCGGTGCGCCGACGCTCACCACGCCGACCGGCGAGCTGCCCGCGAAGAAGTACGTGACGCCGCCGATCGTGGCGCTCGACGTCGGGTTCGCGGCGCTCGTGACCGAGTTCGCGCCGAGTGCGACCGAGTTGGCGACGTTGGCCAGCGCGTTCGACCCGAACGCGAGCGAGTTGGCGGCGCTTGCCGTTGCACTCGAGCCGTAGGCCTGTGCGCCGACTGCGCTGGCCGTGGACTGGTTGCCCAGCGCGATCGTGTTGTCCGCGGTGGCCTGGTTCGAACTGCCGAGGGCGAGTGCGCTGGCGCCGTTTGCCGTGTTCGCGTTGCCGAGCGCCACTGCGCCGTCGCCGGTCGCCGTGTCGTTCGCGCCCATCGCCACCGCGCCGGTGCCCGTCGCGATGCTCGGGTCGCCGATCGCGACCGCGCCGTCGCCGCTTGCCGTGTTGCCGGAGCCGATCGACACGGCCTTGCCGCCCGTTGCCGATGCGTTCTGGCCGATTGCGACCGCGCCTGCCGACTGCGCGTTCGAGCCGTCGCCGACCGCGACGCTGCTGGCGCCTGCTGCGCTCGCGTTCACGCCGGCCGCGAGGGCGTTGGTGCCCGTTGCGCCGTCGTTGGCGTAGTTGCCTTGCTGCACGCCGTTGTCGTTGACGCTGTAGTAGTGCGTCTTCGCGGCGTTGATCGCGGTCGAGGTCGACGTGGACAGCGAGGTTACCGAGCTGTTCGTGCTGCTCAGTCCGGTGGACAGCGAGCCGATGCCGGTCGACGTCGACGTGGACAGCGACAGGATCGTGCTGTTCGTGCTGCTCAGGCCGGTGGACAGCGAGTTGATGCCGGTCGAGGTCGAGGTCGACAGCGACGTGATCGAGCTGTTGGCCGACGAGAGGCCGGTCGAGGTCGAGGTCGACAGCGAGCTGATCGAGCTGTTCGCCGAGGACAGGCCGGTCGAGGTCGAAGTCGACAGCGAGCTGATCGAGCTGTTAGCCGAGGACAGGCCGGTCGAGGTCGAGGTGGACAGCGAGGTGATCGAGCTGTTGGCCGACGAGAGGCCGGTCGAGGTCGAGGTGGACAGCGAGGTGATCGAGCTAGTCGCCGACGAGAGGCCCGTCGATGTGGAAGTCGACAACGAGGTCACCGAGCTGTCGGTCGAGCTCAGGCCCGTGGACAGCGAATTGATCCCCGTCGAGGTCGACGTGGACAGTGACGTGATCGAACTGTTGGCCGACGACAGGCCGGTCGACGTGGAGGTCGACAGCGAGGTCACCGAGCTGTCGGTCGAGCTCAGGCCCGTGGACAGCGAATTGATCCCCGTCGAGGTCGAGGTCGACAGTGACGTGATCGAGCTAGTCGCCGACGAGAGGCCCGTCGACGTGGAGGTCGAAAGCGAGGTCACCGAGCTGTCGGTCGAGCTCAGGCCCGTGGACAGCGAATTGATCCCCGTCGAAGTCGAGGTCGACAGCGAGGTGATCGAGCTATTGGCCGATGACAGGCCGGTCGACGTGGAAGTCGACAACGAGGTGACCGAGCTATCGGTCGAGCTCAGGCCGGTGGACAGCGAATTGATCCCCGTCGAGGTCGAGGTCGACAGCGAGGTCACCGAGCTGTCGGTCGAGCTCAGGCCGGTCGACAGCGAGTTGATGCCCGTCGAAGTCGACGTGGACAGCGACGTGATCGAGCTGTTAGCCGACGACAGGCCGGTCGACGTGGAAGTCGAGAGCGACGTGACCGAGCTATCGGTCGAGCTCAGGCCGGTCGACAGCGAATTGATCCCCGTCGAGGTCGAGGTCGACAGTGACGTGATCGAACTGTTAGCCGACGACAGACCCGTCGACGTGGAGGTCGAGAGCGAGGTGACCGAGCTATCGGTCGAGCTCAGTCCGGTCGACAGCGAGTTGATGCCCGTCGAGGTCGACGTGGACAGCGAAGTGATCGAGCTGTTTGCCGACGACAGACCGGTCGACGTGGAGGTCGACAACGAGGTGATCGAGCTATTCGCCGACGACAGGCCGGTCGACGTGGAAGTCGAAAGCGAGGTCACCGAGCTGTCGGTCGAGCTCAAGCCCGTGGACAGCGAGCTGATGCCGGTCGAGGTCGACGTGGACAGCGACGTGATCGAGCTGTTGGCCGACGAGAGGCCGGTCGACGTGGAGGTCGAAAGCGAGGTCACCGAGCTGTCGGTCGAGCTCAGGCCCGTGGACAGCGAGCTGATGCCGGTCGAGGTCGACGTGGACAGCGAGGTGATTGAGCTATTGGCCGATGACAGGCCGGTCGACGTGGACGTCGAAAGCGAGGTCACCGAGCTGTCGGTCGAGCTGAGGCCCGTGGACAGCGAGCTGATGCCGGTCGAAGTCGACGTGGACAGCGAAGTGATCGAGCTGTTTGCCGACGACAGACCGGTCGACGTGGAGGTCGACAGCGACGTCACCGAGCTATCGGTCGAACTCAGGCCCGTGGACAGCGAGCTGATGCCGGTCGAGGTCGACGTGGACAGCGACGTGATCGAGCTATTCGCCGACGAGAGGCCGGTCGACGTGGAGGTCGACAACGAGGTCACCGAGCTATCGGTCGAGCTGAGGCCCGTGGACAGCGAGCTGATGCCGGTCGAGGTCGACGTGGACAGCGACGTGATCGAGCTATTCGCCGACGAGAGGCCGGTCGACGTGGAGGTCGACAACGAGGTCACCGAGCTATCGGTCGAGCTGAGGCCCGTGGACAGCGAGCTGATGCCGGTCGAGGTCGACGTGGACAGCGACGTGATCGAGCTGTTAGCTGACGAGAGGCCCGTCGAAGTCGAGGTGGACAGCGAGGTGATCGAACTGTTGGCCGACGACAGGCCGGTCGACGTTGAAGTCGACAGCGACGTGACCGAGCTGTTGGTTGAACTCAGGCCGGTCGACAACGAGCTAATACCGGTCGACAGCGACGAGATTGCGCTGCTGGACGACGACACCGTCGTCGACAGCGAATTCACGACCGAATTGGTTGCAAAGAGCTGCGAGCCGTTGATGGCGTCGGTACTGGTTGCGGAGATCTCGCCGGCCGCAACGTTCGTGATTTGACGCTCGGCACCGGCGCTACCGACGCTGACCACGCTCGTCGGATTCCCGCCCGCGAACGTGGCGGTTACGCCGCCGATGGTACCGGTGGGCGTCGGGTTGGCCGCTGCCGTGACGGAGCCGCTGCCCAGGGCGACGCTGCCGACGTTGTTCGCGACGGCGTTCGAGCCGATCGCGACCGCGCTGCTTGCGCTCGCGCTTGCGCTGCTGCCGACGGCGACGCCGCTTGCGCCTGCCGCGTTCGCGCCGTTGCCGACGGCGACGCTGCTTGCGCCCGCGGCAGTTGCGGCTACGCCGGCGGCGAGCGAGTTGACGCCCGTTGCGCCGTCGTCGTTGTAGTTGGCTTGCTGCGTGCCGCCGTCGTTGACGCTGTAGTAGTGCGTCTTCGCGGCGTTGATCGCGGTCGAGGTTGACGTGGACAGCGAGGTTACCGAGCTGTTCGTGCTGCTCAGGCCGGTGGACAGCGAGCCGATGCCGGTCGAGGTCGACGTGGACAGCGACAGGATCGAGCTGTTTGTGCTGCTCAGGCCGGTGGACAGCGAATTGATGCCGGTCGAAGTCGACGTGGACAGCGAGGTGACCGAGCTGTTGGTCGAGCTGATGCCGGTGGACAGCGAGTTGATACCGGTCGAGGTCGACGTGGACAGCGAAGTGATCGAGCTATTGGCCGACGACAGACCCGTCGACGTGGAAGTCGACAGCGAGGTGACCGAGCTGTTGGTCGAGCTGATGCCGGTGGACAGCGAGTTGATACCGGTCGAGGTCGACGTGGACAGCGACGTGATCGAGCTATTGGCGGACGACAGGCCGGTCGACGTGGAGGTCGACAGCGAGGTGACCGAGCTGTTGGTCGACGAAAGGCCGGTCGAGAGCGAGCCGATCGAGCTGGTGGCCGACGAGAGACCGGTTGACGTGGAAGTTGACAGCGAGGTCACCGAGCTGTTGGTCGACGAAAGGCCAGTCGAGAGCGAGCCGATCGAGCTGGTGGCCGACGACAACCCGGTCGACGTCGAAGTCGACAGCGAAGTGACCGAACTGTTGGTCGACGAGAGGCCGGTGGACAGCGAGCCGATCGAGCTGTTGGCCGACGACAGACCGGTCGACGTCGAAGTCGACAGCGAAGTGACCGAACTGTTGGTCGACGAGAGGCCGGTGGACAGCGATCCGATCGAGCTGGTGGCCGACGACAGACCGGTCGACGTCGAAGTCGACAGCGAAGTGACCGAACTGTTGGTCGACGAGAGGCCGGTGGACAGCGATCCGATCGAGCTGGTGGCCGACGAGAGACCCGTCGACGTGGAAGTCGACAGTGAAGTAACCGAACTATTGGCCGACGAGAGGCCGGTGGACAGCGATCCGATCGAGCTGGTGGCCGACGAGAGACCCGTCGACGTGGAAGTCGACAGCGAAGTGACCGAGCTGTTGGTCGACGAAAGGCCGGTGGACAGCGATCCGATCGAGCTGGTGGCCGACGACAGACCCGTCGACGTGGAAGTCGACAGTGAAGTAACCGAACTATTGGTCGACGAGAGGCCGGTGGACAGCGATCCGATCGAGCTGTTGGCCGACGACAGACCCGTCGACGTCGACGTCGACAGCGACGAGATCGAGCTGTTCGCCGACGACAAACCGGTCGAAGCCGACGTCGACAGGCTCGTGATGCTCGAAGTCGTCGTGCTTGCGACCGAGTAGAGCTGGCTGCCGTTGATCGCATCGGTGCTGGTCGCCGTGACGAGACCCGCGGCAACGTTCTGGATGCGACGCTCGTTGCCGGCCGTACCGACGCTGACGACGCCGCCTGCCGCGCCAGAGCCTGCGAAGTTGCCGAACGTTTGGCCACCGATCGTGGCGCTGCTGACGGTGGTGGTGCCGCCGGACGTCGTTGTCGCCGCGCTGGTTGTCAGGGAGTTGTAGCCGAGGGCGACCGATTTTGCGACGCTTGCCGTCGAATTGGAACCGATTGCCGTCCCGTACGTACCGGACGCCACGGCTGCGGCACCTACGGCGACCGCACCGGCGGCGCCGCTGGCCGTCGAGCCGTTGCCGAGTGCGAGTGCGTCCGTGCCGCTCGCGATTGAGTTGGCGGCGAAGCTGCCGGAGTTGCCGAGCGAGATCGCGCCGGTGCCATTTGCTGTCGACGCATTGCCGATGGCAATCGAGCCGTTGGCGCCCGTTGCCGACGCCGAGCTGCCGAGCGCCACGGAGCTATTGGTTGCCGTGCTGCTGTTACCGAGTGCGACCGAGCCCGTGCCGTTCGCCGAGTTGCCGTTGCCGAGCGCCACCGCGCCGTCGCCGCTGGCGGTCTGCGAGCGGCCGATCGCCACGGCGCCGCCGTTCGCGGAACCGCTGTTGGCGGTCGTGCCCGACGAGCCGATCGCGACGTTGTAGCCGGTTGCGCCGGTCGTCACGCCATCGCCCTGTGCGATGCCGTATGCGCCGTTCACCGTCGCACCGCGGCCGATCGCGATGCCGGACGTTGCGGTGGAGGTGACCGACGACTGGCCGCCGAGCGCGATGCTGTCGGCGGCGGCGGCTTGTGCGCCTTTCGTTGCATTGCTGCCGATCGCAATCGCGCCGGCGCCCGATGCGATGGTCGAGTTTGCGTACGAAAGCGGCGTCGTGCCGTTGCCGCCCGCCCCGCCGATCGCAACCGAATTCAACGCGTTGGCGGTTGCACCGAAGCCGAGCGCGGTCGCCGCCGTGCCGCTGGCAGTCGATTCGAGGCCGGCGGAAGTGCCCCAAAGCGCAGCGGACGACAGGAAACCCATGGCCGTGCCGCCGTTGCCGGTCACCTGGGCGAACGCGCCATACACCGTGGCTGCGAGAACGTTGTTGCCGGAGGCGTTACAGCCTGCGACGGTGGAGTAGGTGCCGGATCCGTCGACAGGATAGGCGCTGGTATTGGGCGTCGTCGTCCGGCCGGTAGTACCGCTGCTGCCACCCGACGTACACGACGACACGGTGAATTGCGTGCCGTTCGTTGTACCTGGAATCAGCGTAGTGGCGTTCGCGAGCGAAGGCAGCGCTGCCAGAATGGCCAGCACGGCGATGGCGACAGCCGACTTGTTCGGCTTGCCCCGTGCCGAGTCGTGTTCCGATGCGGCGACCCACGCGCCGAGGGATTCGTTCCAGATCGAGCGGTATGTGCGGTTCATGTCCAGCTACCTCCAAATATGCACGCCACACACTGGTCTCTTTCGTTAGAGGAATGCTCCGTGCGCCCGCGTGAATCTCAAAATTGATGGGCGGAGTTTATTGGAGGGAGGTTTTTTAGATTGATAAAAAGTGATAAATGGAGGGTTTTGAAAGTTAAAAAATGGTTAATACGTCGACTTTTGACACGTTGGTGAAGAACGCATTTGAAAGTTGTAAGAATGTTTGATGTATGGTTTGTGGTCCGCCGGCTCGCCCTATATTTCTTCATAAAAATCATATGGTTGTGGCGGTTTTGTGCGGTGGCCTACACATCTGAAGTCCTTATTTGTAAGACTAATGAAATAGCAAACGTTTGCGGGATAAGCAATCCTTTCACTCGCGTAATATTGGGCGAGGTGCTAATGGATAATGTTGTTGCTGTCTTGTTAATTTGTTAATTATGAATTTGAGTGCTGATTTTATATTGATTTTAAGGATTATCCGTAAATCAATTTAATTTGAAATATCTAGCATCGGTCTGTGCTGATTTGCGCATCTCGTCCGCAGCGATGGTGCGCGTGGCGGGCATTCCGGGCCAGTTGGCCCGCCGAATGTGTAAAAAAGTGCTACGGGGCGGTAGGTCGGACCGTCGTCATTCATCTTTCAAACTTGTCCTATTGACTATTTCGGCAATGTGGATAATCGCAAGGGGTGCGAAAACGGAATGAATCCGTCAGGCAGGCGTGACCTGCGTCGGCGGTGCGCCCGTTCGCGACAGGTTGTTAAAGAGGCTGTCCGGCGTCGGCGACGACGTTCCGGAATCGTCAAATCCCGGGTGCGACAATCTGTCCGCACGCGCCAAAGTACCGAGGAAAAAAGGGCGGGAATGAGCGCGTCAGGTGCGCCGCATTCGGCGGCTCGATGGCGGTTGGTGAGGTTCCACACCGCATGCGATGGGGAAATCTCGAGCGGGCGGCGGGCAGGGCAGCCCCGGTGATGCGGAAGCGCGTCGAATGCGTAGCGGAGTTCGAACGCGGCCCGGGCGCGGGCCATCGAACAGAACGGATGCGTCGATCGCCGCGTATCGCTTGCGGCGCGCCGGATGTGGGTGACGCAATTGTCCGCGATCCGGTCGGTGCGGGATTCAGGCAGCCCCGGTGTTTCGATCGTCGCGGGGCGTTACCCGGTTGCCCGACCGGACAACCAGGAACCGGATTTTTGCCCCGACGCAGTTGCTTTACTTCTTCAGAAACCGCAATGCAAGCCGCGCCATGCGCGGCACGAACATCGGGCGCAGCAGACGCTTGTCGTAGCCGGCCATCCGCCGGTCGTTCTCGGCGAGACACAGTTCGATCAGCTCGCGCGGATTGAGCGCGTCGCCGATGTCGGCGGTGCCGGTCGCCGGGAAGTTTGCGTCACGTGCGACGCCGTCGGAATCGATGCCGCGCGCGATGCCGATGCGCTCCCGGATCAAATGCACCCATACGGCCGCGACCCGCGCGAAGAACCACGGCCGGCGCCACCACGGGAGCGAGCGCCAGTACCACGCATACCAGTTCACGAAGAACAGGATGTGGCGGCCTTCTTCCTGGATCACCGGCTCGAAGGTGTCGACGAGTTCGGGCGGGAAATAGCCGGAGCGCTGCGCGGAACGGAACAGGCCGAACGCGAAGAAGCTGTCGATGCATTCGCTGAAGCCCGTGACGATCCACCACCACTCGGGATCTTTCGGCGCAGGGTAGGCCGGCTCGGGAGCGAGCCGGATGCCGTATGCGTCGACGAGCTTCGACAGCACGACCTTGTGGCGCGCTTCCTCGCCGCCGTCCATCTCGAGCGCGCGGCGCAGCAGCGGATCGTCGATTGTCGCCGCATAAGTTGCCACGCGGATCGATGCGCGGCCTTCGGTCTGCACCGCGATGTCCCAGATCGGCAGCGACGTGAGTCGTTTGAGCTCGGCGGGTGTGAGCGCCGGCCAGTCGATCACCGCCGGCTTGTACGGATTGTGTGTGTCGAGCAGCATGCGGCAGAACATCTGCATGTGCGCATCGGAACCGATCCGGACCGGACCTTGCCTCTCGAAGGTCCAGTTGCGCATTGCGTGATCTGCCGCTGCATGCTTTTCCTGCAGCGTGTCACTCATGGCTGTTGTCGTGCGATTACGGATCGAAAGATTCTTGCATAGCTTCCGTAATCGCGTATTTTCGAGCGGCCATGTGCACGCCGGCCAGGCGCGCGTCACGCGTGCGTATCGATCCAGAGGCGGCCCCAGCGGGACGCGTAGGCCAGCGCGTGCTCTTCCTCGAAGAAGAAATCGATTGCGTCGAACGAAACCGCGCGCGGCGACGGGCCGCCGCTCGCCTTCTCGATCGTCAGGTTGGCGGCGAACAGCCCGTTCGGCAACCGGGCGGCAGCGGGGGCGACTTCGTAGCCCTTGTAGCGGATCGTACGGTTCATGAGGTGCGCGGAGAAAGTTCGGAGGTTCAGCGTACGAAAACCCGCCCGCGGCGTGAACCAATCTTTCGGCCAATGCAAATCACGCAGCGAGCCGAATCGTTATCGGCACGGGGCTCGGGGAAGGGCGGGGAGACGCGTCGGCGTGCACGGCGCGCAGCCGTCCGTCCGAACGTGCGCCGCCCGCGCCGGCGAACGAGGTCGGCCGGGCGCGGGCGGTGGAAGGCGGGGGATTACTGGTTGGCGATCTTCAGCACGGGCGCGAGTGCGTCGACCGATGCCGCATGCGAGGCCGCGCGATGCGATGCGAACGCGAGCGCGAACTCGGCCGCCTGCGTGCCGACCGTCTCGAGCTGCGCGACGACCTTTGGATCCGAGCAGCTGTCGGCGCTGTCGAAGCGCGTTTCGAGCGTGTTCACGGTCGCGCCGAACGGCGTCGGCCAGCCGCGCAACGCATGCACGATCGAACGCAGCGACGTCAGCACGGTGCCGGCCGCCTGCCAGCCGTAGGCGGTGACGATCAGGCCGACCGCACGGCCGTCGAGATACGGGCGATCGTCCGCGCGCAGTTCCTCGAGCGTGTCGAGCGCGTTCTTCACGAGGCCGGAGACCCCGCCGTGATAGCCGGGCGTCGCGATGATGATCGCGTCGGCCTGGCGCACGGTGTCGATCAGTTCGCGCTGCGCGTCGGTCAGCGTTTTGTGTTCGGGGGCGTAGTGCGGCAGCGTATGCAGGAACGGGCCGTCGAACAGCCGCGTGCGTGCGCCGGCCGCCTGCGCGCCGCGCAACGCGAACGACAGCGCGCGTTCGGTCGACGACGCTGCCCGGGTGGTACCGCCAATGCCGACGACGAACGGGCGGCGGTGTTGATCGAATGCAGTCAAGGGGCGCTCCTTGGGGATGGCTTGCCCGGCTAAGCACAGGCTTAAAACCAGATGGTAACGACCCCGCCACCACTCTGAAAACGACTTTTCGTTCTATCGATATGCCGGGCAGCAGGGGCAATCGTGTGCGCGGCCGCCCAGATCGATAGCAGAAATGCTTGGTTGGGACGGCGGGCCGCGGTCGATAAGATGGGCCCGTCTCCTCCATGATGTCTCTACTGACATGGGTTGGCCCCGCCGCGCGGATGCAGGCGGGGCTTTTTTTCGTCCCGGCCAGGAAAAGGGGCGCGATGTGCCGGGCCGTTGCCCGTTACTCGAACACCGGCCGGAAGAAGCTGCGTTCGTAGCTGACGATGCAGCGCGTTTCCTCGGCGTAGCGGAACGCGGCCTGGCAGGCCGGATCGTCCATCGAGCGTTCGCGGTAGCGCTCGTATTCGGCGAGACTCGGGAACGAGAACATGGCGAGCGCGATGTCGTTCGCCCCTTCGGACGGCAGGAAGTAGCCGTGATGCGTGCCGCCGAACTTTTCGACGAGCGGAATCCACATCTTGCCGTACGCTTCGAACTGGTCGAGCTTGTACGGATCGATGACGTAGCGAAGGAAACAGGTGATCATGAGCGCGCTCGGTGAGGGAAGGAATCCGCGAGTCTGGAAGGCGCCGCGGCCTGTGTCAACGGCGCTCGCCGACGCGTGATCCGGCCGCAGCGCGAATTGCTTGCGCAAACAACGATCGGTGCGCTTTCATGCGCTCGCCGCGACGCTCACGGCGCCGTGGCATGCACGGTCGCGACCGTCTCTCCCGCACGCATTTCCCCGAACTTTTACGACATTTTTTCTTGCGAGGGCGGTTGGCGCGCTCATAGACTTCGGGCATCCCAACCACGGAGCATGGCAATGTCGATACCCTGGAACGCGATCGCCGGACACACGCCTGCCGCGCCGCCTTCCGTGTGCGCCGATCGGGTGATCGTGCGGCGTTTCGATCCGGCTTTCGACAGCTATGCACAACTCACGCCGATGCTGCATCGCGCGTTCGCGCGGCTCGGTGCGATGGGACTCAACTGCACGTGCGTCGACCAGAGCGAGGACGTCACGCGTCGCCGCGCGGAAGCGGGCGAGTGCTACGTCGCCGTGTGCGGCGGGCGCGTGATCGGCACGGCCACGCTGTATGCGACCGATTCGTCGTCGGCGTGTTCGCTGTACCGGCGCGAAGGCGTTGCGAGCGTGCGGCAGGTGGCGGTGGACCCCGATTGCCAGAGCCGCGGGATCGGCGCGTTGCTGCTGGCGTTCGCCGAACAGTGGGCCGCGCTGCGCGGCTATACGCTGCTCGCGCTCGATACGCCGCATCCCGCTTCGCACCTGCTCGCGTTCTACGGCGCACAGGGTTTCGACGTTGTCGACGTGATGCGCTTCGACGGCAAGCGCTATGACAGCGCGATCCTCTGCAAGCGGCCCGGCGCACAGGCCGCGCGCCGCGTGTTGCCGGCGTCACCGGCGTCGCGCATGGCCGCGCGCGTGGCGGCCGTGCGGCGTCTCGCGCATGCGTTGCCGGCGCGGGTGGCCGCACTGGCCCGGCGCGACCTGCACGGGCGGCGTGGCGCAGGCTGGGCGGCACGACGCGCGGCCGGCGCTGCGAGTTGCCGCTCGTCGCCGTGGCGTCCGCGTCAGCACGGGCGCTACACGGTCGGCTGAACGCCGCGCCCCCGGTTCGTTTTCCTGCTTTGCCGCGTAAACGCCGGATGAGCGGAGTGTGGCGCTTCCGCTCGTGTAAGGCCCTTGAGACACCCTCGCCGCGCCGCGGCGAAACGGATGTTTACGCGCTTTTTATACCCTGACGCGATCCTTTGCCGCGATCTTCACGCGAACCTTCATAAGATGGTTGCGTGGAAACGGAAGCCGCACGCGAGCATGCGCGGCGGTAAAGGAAACCCGCCATGTCTCTCTCGCCCGTGACAGGCCCGCGCCCCGAGCATCCGGGCCATGCGCGCACGCCCGCGCGCTCGATGTTCGATCCCGCGCTCGTGCGCCCGGCGATCGCCGATTCATTCCGCAAGCTCACGCCGCGCACGCAGTTCCGCAACCCGGTGATGTTCTGCGTGTACGTCGGCAGCATCCTGACCACGATCCTGTGGATCGCCGCGCTGTTCGGCCAGGCCGAAGCGCCCGCCGGCTTCATCGTCGCGATCGCGCTGTGGCTGTGGTTCACCGTGCTGTTCGCGAACTTCGCCGAAGCGCTCGCGGAAGGGCGCTCGAAGGCGCAGGCCGCATCGTTGCGCAGCGCGAAACACAACGTGGTCGCGAAAAAGCTCGCGGCGGCGCGCGCGAAGGCGGCCGTCGAAGTGATGGCGTCGACCGACCTGCGCAAAGGCGACGTCGTGCTCGTTGAAACCGGCGACACGATCCCGGCCGACGGTGACGTGATCGAAGGTGTCGCGTCGGTCGACGAATCGGCGATCACCGGCGAATCCGCGCCGGTGATCCGCGAGGCGGGCGGCGACTTCTCGTCGGTGACGGGCGGCACGCGCGTGCTGTCGGACTGGATCGTCGTCAAGGTCACCGCGAACCCGGGCGAGGCGTTCCTCGACCGGATGATCGCGATGGTCGAGGGCGCGAAGCGCAAGAAGACGCCGAACGAAATCGCGCTGACGATCCTGCTCGTCGCGTTGACGATCGTGATGCTGCTCGCGACCGCCACCTTGCTGCCGTTCTCGACGTTCGCGGTCGAAGCGGTGAAGACCGGCCACGTGGTAACGATCACCGCACTGGTTGCGCTGCTCGTGTGCCTGATCCCGACGACGATCGGCGGCCTCCTGTCCGCGATCGGCGTGGCCGGGATGAGCCGGATGATGCAGGCGAACGTGATCGCGACGTCGGGCCGTGCGGTCGAAGCGGCCGGCGACGTCGACGTGCTGCTGCTCGACAAGACCGGCACGATCACGCTCGGCAACCGCCAGGCATCGACGTTCGTGCCCGCGCCGTTCGTGACCGAGGAAGCGCTGGCCGATGCCGCGCAGCTGTCGTCGCTCGCCGATGAAACACCGGAAGGCCGCAGCATCGTCGTGCTCGCGAAGCAGCGTTTCAACCTGCGCGAGCGCGACTTGCAGGCGCTGCATCCGGTGTTCCTGTCGTTCAGCGCGCAGACGCGGATGAGCGGCGTCGACTTGCCCGGCCGCGAGATCCGCAAGGGCGCGGCGGATGCGATCAGGCATTACGTCGAGTCCCACGGTGGCCGCGTCACGCGCGAAGTCGACGCGGTCGTGACCGACATCGCGCGTCGCGGCAGCACGCCGCTCGCGGTGGCGGAGTGCGTCGACGGTGTCGCGCGCGTGCTCGGCGTGATCGAGCTGAAGGACATCGTGAAGGGCGGGATCAAGGAGCGCTTCGCGGAACTGCGCAAGATGGGCATCAAGACCGTGATGGTGACGGGCGACAACCGGCTGACGGCGGCGGCGATCGCGGCGGAAGCAGGGGTCGACGATTTCCTCGCGGAAGCGACGCCGGAAACCAAGCTCGCGACGATCCGCGAGCACCAGGCGGCCGGGCGTCTCGTCGCGATGACGGGCGATGGCACCAACGACGCGCCGGCGCTTGCGCAGGCCGACGTGGCGGTCGCGATGAACACCGGGACGCAGGCGGCGAAGGAAGCCGGCAACATGGTCGACCTCGACTCGAACCCGACGAAGCTGATCGAGATCGTCGAGATCGGCAAGCAGATGCTGATGACGCGCGGTTCGCTGACGACATTCTCGATCGCGAACGACATCGCGAAGTATTTCGCGATCATCCCGGCCGCGTTCGCGACGACCTATCCGCAACTGCGAGTGCTCGACGTGATGCATCTCGCGTCGCCGGCGTCGGCGATCCTGTCGGCGGTGATCTTCAACGCGCTGATCATCGTCGCGCTGATCCCGCTCGCGTTGAAGGGCGTGCGCTATCGCCCGCTCGGCGCCGCGCCGCTGCTGCGCAGGAACCTGTTGCTGTACGGCCTGGGTGGCGTGCTGCTGCCGTTCCCGTTCATCAAGCTGATCGACGTGGTGCTGGTGGCATGCGGATGGGCCTGAGCATGGACGCGCACCGTGCGGCGTGCGTGAGCGCGCATGACGCGCCGGACGAAGGCGCTGCCGGATGAGCGAACCGACCGTCGTCATCGCGATCGTCGACGAAGACAGGTTCATCCGGCATTTCGTCCGTGTCGCGCTGAAGGCCGAACACATGCATGTGTGCGAGGCCGCGACCGGTGCGGCGGGCGTGACGGTGGTCGGCGCGCGCCGCCCCGACCTGATCGTCGCGGACACGAACCTGCGCGACATGGGCGGCACCGCGCTGATCCGTGCGCTGCGCGCGTGCTCGGCCGCGCCGCTGATCGTGCTGTCGGCGTTGAGTGCGGAAAGCGTCAAGGTGGCCGCGCTCGACGCCGGCGCGGACGACTATCTGACGAAGCCGTTCGGCGCGGCCGAATTGATCGCGCGAATTCGCGCGCACCTGCGGCGGCAGGCCGGCGGCGGGCGCCTCGATGCGGTCCGCGTGCGTTTCGGCGACGTGACCGTCGATCTCGGCGATCGCCAGGTGTTGCGCGGCGGGGCGCGCGTGCATCTCAGTCCGATCGAATTCCGCTTGCTGGCCGTGCTCGCGCATCATGCGGGCCAGCCGCTCACGCACGAGCGCCTGCTGAACGAGGTGTGGGGCGCGACGCACGGCAAGGATCCGCACTACCTGCGCGTGTATGTCGGCCACCTGCGGCGCAAGCTGGAGCCGGATCCGAGGCGGCCCGCGTACATCGTGACGGAGCCAGGCGTCGGCTACCGGCTGGCCGGCGTGCAGTCGCGACGCGCTCAGGGGTGAGTGTCCGTCCGCGGTTCGTCACTCGCCATGTCGTTTGAACGGCGCAACTGCGCATCGAATTGCTGCACGCGCAGCGCGACGCGCCGTGCATAGCGCTTCGTGCCGCCGTTGTAGCGCACGAGCGCGGTTTCGACGTCGCCGTCCGCATCGTCGAGATAGCCGCGGAAGATGGCCGCGCCGATTCGCACGTTGGTGGCCGGATCGGACAGGTCCTTGACATGCGCGACGAGATCGCGATGGGCGGTGGGCAGCACCTGCATCAACCCGCGCGCGCCGGCGACACTGACCGCGTGGCGATCGAAGCCCGACTCGACCGCGATGATTGCGAGCAGCAGCGCCGGTGCAAGCCCGTAGCGATCCGATTCGGTCTGCACTGCGCGCGCGATCGTGCGCGCGTCGGCATACGCGACGTGAAAGCGGTTGCGCAGCGCCGTGACGATCGTATCGAGGGTGGGAGGGAGCGACGCTTCGGTGAGGCTGGCGGCGGCGACGGGCGCCGCCGGCGTGTCGTCGGCATGGGCGGGCACGGCGATCGACAGCGACAGTGCGATCGCGAATGGCTGCAGAAGCCGCTTCAGCGGCCGGGCCGCGCGCAGGCGCGGCGCCGGCGGGTCATACGATGGATAGGTTTCCTGCATGTCGTCGCATCGTGGTTCCGATGCGACGACTGTACGCAGTTATGCATTGCGACCGTCGAAAGAAACCGGCACGCGGGATAAACGGCGCGTAAAGACGGGCGACGGGGGCGCGCATGACCGCGCGTCGTTACTCGTCACTCGTCGCGGCCGCGTGCATCGCCACCGCCTTTCGCGAGGCGCCATGCAATCGTGCCGAGCACGCCGACCGCGACGACCAGCGCGCCCCACAGCACGTAGCGGCGCGGTGCGTCCGTATCGACCGCCGGCGCCGGCGTGACCGCCGATACCGGCAACGCCGGGCCGACGCGCGCCGGCCGCACTTCGGGCGCCATGCCGACCAGCAACGCGTCGCGGCTCACGGCCGACGATACGAGCGACGCGTCACCGACGCCGAGCGTAAACGGCGGCGTGCCGCGCGCGACGAACGTCAGCGCGGCCGGATGCCAGCCGATCGCGACGGCCGGCTGGCCACCGCCGAATCCGCCGTTGCGTATGTCGACGACGATCCGCCACGCGCGATCCGTATTCGCCGCGAATTCGAGCGGCGGATTGCGCTGCTCGCCGGCCTTGCCCTGCAGCCGGAACAGCACGGCGCCCGCGACGTCGCGCCACGGCGCCTGCGCGTCGGCGCGGCTCTGCAGTGTCGCCCGCGCGACGGTGTTCGGCTGCGGCAGGTCGATCCGCACGCGGTCGACCGGATACGCGCCATCGGTGTCGAACAGGTATTCGCCGGGCGAACCGCCGGCCCGCACCCGCACGGCGTCGCGCCATTGGCGCGGGACGGACGCGGTGTCGGTCCCGTGCGCATCGCTAGGGTGCGTCTCGACGTCGATCGACGTCACCGCGGGCGCGCCGTCGAGCCAGTCGAGCCGCAGGTAGCGCGGCGACGCGCCTTCGAGTGCGATGCGTTCCTGCACCAGCATGGTGTCGCCGTGGCCGACCTTCAGCAACTGCGTGCTGCCGAGCGATCGCCAGCTACGCAGGTCGTCGCTGGCTTCGACGGCGACACGCCCCTGGTAGCTGTCGTCGCCCACGTGCACCAGCAGCGCGTCGATGTCGCCGTCCGCATGCGACAGGTCGACGAGATCCGCGCCGTGCTTCGCGCGCACCGGTGCGGCGACCCCTGCGCGCAGCGCGCCGTCCGGGCCGACCGTCACGCCAAGCGTCGCGTTGCCGTTGTCGGCACGGGCGGGCGGCAGCGGAAACCAGTGCACCGGCGTGCGTTTCGGCGGGACGGTGGGCGCGGCCGCCGCGGGTGCGTCGAGCGAATACGGCACCGGCTCGCCCGCGCCGTTGAAGATGCGCAGGTCGCCGAGATCGTCGCGCCGGCTCGCCGCGTAGACGGGCTGCGGCACGGTGAGCTGGTAATAAGCGGCGGCGCCGTCGAGGTCGAGCGAGAAGCGCTGCGGGATGTGCCCGGCGCCCGGCGTGCCGTCGGCGGCCGCGAACGACGCGAGCAGGCTCAATCCGAGCAGGGCGGCGAGTCGTTTCATGCGTTGTCGTCCTGCTGCGCGGCGGCCTTCGGCGGCAGCGGCGAGAAATAGCCGATCAACAGCAGCAGCACGCCGATGCCGATGAACGACACGATGCGCTCGATGCCGGCGACGTGCGACAGGTCGAACAGGAACAGCTTGACGACCGTGAGCGCGAGCAGCGCGGCGCCGACGAACCACAGCGGACGCAGCCCGCGGCGTGTGGCCCAGATCGTGATCGCGAGCGCGCAGAGCGTCCAGTACACGGACACCGACGCCTGCACGAGCGTCGATTCCGCCATCGCGCCGAGTTCGTACGGCACGCCGGCCCAGTGATGCAGCGTGCGCAGCAGGATCGCGTTCAGCCACAGGAACGCGGTCGCACCGGCCGCACTCAGCAGCTCGACGCGATATTTGCCGAACGACCAGCCGAGCTTGCGTGCGCGCACGAACCACGACGCGGCGAGCGCGTAGACCACCACGAGCACGAGGTCGAGCGGGTTGAAGAGCGGCACGCGCGCCCAGCTTCCGCCGTCCTGCGTGAAGTTCGCGTAGAAGGTCCACACCCACATCACGACGATGAGCGGCAGCGACGCGAGCGCGCACACGCGGGCGATGCCGTCGCGACGCGTCAGCCACATCCCGGCGAACGCAAACAGGCTCCAGCCGACCATGAACACCTGCTGGATGCCGAACGACGACAGCACGGTGTCGATGTCGTAGACCAGATGGAAACGATGATGCAGCGTGCGCAGCATCAGTGCGTTGAACCACAGGAACACGGTGGCGATGGCCGCGTAGTCGACGACGCGCGGATGCCACGCGATGCCGAGCGTCCGCAGCCGGCGCAGCCACACGGCGAACGCGACGAACACCAGGCACTGCGCGATGTCGAGCGGGTTGAGCAGCGGCAGCCAGAAGAGCGGCGCCGCATTGCCGTCGCTGATCACGCTGGCGAGGCTCCACAGCCACAGCAGTGCGGCGAGCGGTGCCGCGCCCCACACCTGGTACGCACGCGGAAACGCCGCGATGGGCCAGCGCAGCCGCGAGCCGGGGCCCGACACCAGCAGGAGCAGCGCACCGAAGCCGTAGGCCCACGCGCTCCAGCTCCACGCGCCTTCGGGCACGTACGCGCGCAGGCGCCAGAAGCCTTCGAGCGACAGCAGCCCGCACACGGTCCAGAACATCAGCGTATGCAGCGGCGCGACGATGCCTGCCGAAATGGATTGCGCGACGCCGGGCGCCGCGCCTTTCGCGGAATCGGCGCCTGCCGTGCCGCGCGACTGGCGCCACAGCAGCGCAAGGCCCGCGCCGACGGCGACCGGCCACGCGAACGCGCCCATCCCCGACAGCGGCGCTTCGTGTGCATCGAACGCACGCAGCGCGAGCAGCGCCAGTACCGGCGTCAGCGCGAGTGCGGGCCATTCGGCGAGCGGCCACGCGAGCCGGCGGCGCGCGACATGCGCGAGCCACGCGGTGCCGGCCGCGAACAGCGCAGTCGTATCGACGACGAAGCGGTCGGCATGCAGGTCGACGTGACGGCTCGCGTACACGAGGATCTCGTGCAGGCCGCCGCTCACCCACCACAGCAGCCCCCACGCGGCGGCGGCGGCACCGATCTCGGGCATCCATGCATGCCACGCGCGCGCTTCGCCGCGCCCGTGCAGCCACCAGCCGGTGAACAGGCCGGCGAGCGCGATCAGCAGCATCGCGATGTACGGGCTGTTGAGCACCGGCAGCGCGGCGGCGTCGGCCGGCCCGAGCAGGCTCGTGAAGAACGCGCCGGCCGCGGCAACCTGCATCAGCAGGCCGAAGCCGAACCGCAGCATGCGCTTCTCGCGCACGCCGAGCCAGACGACGGCCGCGCCTTCGATCGCCCACGCCGCGCTGGTCGTCGGGCCCGAGAACGCGAGCGGCACCGCCAGCGTCGCGAAGATCACCGCGAGCGCGAGCGTGGATTCGAACAGCAGCGCGAGGCGGTCGCGGCGCCGCGCGAGCCACGCGGTGACCGCGACGTAGAACGCCGATAGCGCGACGGCGCTCCACGCGAGCCCGAACGGCATGTCCTTCACGAGCGACGCCTGCAGCGCGGTCGCGACGATCGGCGTGCCGAACACGAGCGTGCCGTCCACGTAGTGCCGCAGCGCGAGCTCGCGCTTCACCGCATACAGCAGCGCGATGCCGACATACATCAGGAAGAACAGGATGAGGAACGGTTCGGTGCTCGCGAACAGCGCGGGGCGGTAGGCCGTCACGCCCCACGCCGAGCCGATCGTGAACGTGAACACGAAGCCGAGCAGGTTCAGCGGACGCCACGCCTTGAACCAGGCGATCGCGAAGATGCCCGCGTTCAGCAGCGCGTAGTAGCTGAACAGCGCGACATGGTTCCCCTGGCCGGTCGACAGCAGCACCGGCGCGAGAAAACCGCCCGCGGTGCCCATGAACGCGAGCGGCAGCGCGTTCTGCCGCACCGCGAGGAACGCGCTCAGCGCGCACACCGCGACCATCAGCGGGAACGCGGCGCCGACGGGCAGCAGCGCGTACAGCTTGGTCGCGGCGAAGATCGTCAGGTACAGGATGCCGACACCGCCTCCCTGCAGCACGAGCCCGTACGCCGCGCGGCGCGCACGCACGCGCCAGCCGATCGCGAGCAGCGCGGCCGCGGCAAGCGCGGTCCCCGCGAGGCGGAATTCGATCGGCAGCATGTTGTTGTCGGCCGCGTACTTGAGCAGGAATGCGACGCCGAAGAACAGCACGATGATCCCGACGCGCACGACCGTGTTGCCGCCGAGCAGCCAGTCGCGCGCGGCGCGGAATGCGCGCTCGGCGATGTCGGGTTCGCGCGGCTTGGGCGGTGCGGGGGGCGCTGACGGTGCGGGAGCCGGGGCGGCCGGCATTTCGCTCGCGCGGATCGCGGCGGCCGGTGGCGGCGCAGGCGTGGCGGCGCGAACCGGCGCGGGAGCCGGCGCCGATGCGATCGCCGGTGCGGCGGTGCGTGCGGCGGCCGGCTGGGCAGGCGCGCGCGGCGGCAGGGCGGCCGCAGGCGGGACGGGTGCGGATGGCGGGGCAGATGCAGCGGCCGTGCCGGTGGGTGTGTGCACTGCCGCGTCAGTCGTGGCCGAACCGGCCTTCGCGCCGGCGAGCTGGCCGCGCAGCGACGCGACTTCGCGCGTCAGCGTCTCGACGGTCGCTTCGAGGCGCGCGACGCGCTCGGCCAGCGGAACCGGCGGCTGGGCGGGAGGTGCCTGCATCGCGAACGTGTCGGGTGTCGCGCCCTTGGCCTTGCGCTTGCGCTGTTGCCGCGTGTTGTCGAGGCAGAACCCGATCGCGGCGCCGAGCAGTGCGCCGTAGACGGCGGAGAAATTCCCGATCCATGCGGCAATCCCGCCCACGATGAAGCCGATTGCGGTAAAAGCCCAGTTCATTTCGCCTTGCTCCCTCTCTCGTATCGTTATCGGCCTGCGATCGGATGTGTGCCGATCGAGGCGGTATCGGCATGGCCGGCAGGCGAACCGGCATGCGCGGCTGACCATGGTGGCCGCGTGGCGGCCTGCGTCGCGATCAGCCTGTTGGCGGGGAATGTATCACAGCGGTCGTCGCGGATTTTCCGGGTTGACGCGGTATCGCGGCATGCGCCGTCCGGTGTCGTCGCGCGGTTTTTTGCACGGTCATGCTTTTTACGGGTGGAGGCGATGCGCTTTCGTCTGAGCAGATCGGCGCGCGATCGGACGTGAAATTGTCGTAAAGCGACGCGTGCCCGATGCGAATTGGCGCAGAGCGCGACGCGATATGCGCCGCGCTGCTGCGCACAAGTCAGGCGCGTGATGCCCGTCGTTGCTGGCCTTGCGCGTATTGCGCCGCCGCAATCGGGTGCCGCCGCGTGCTGCGGGCCGCCCGGCGGGGCTGGAGGCCGTGTCGTATTTGCGCAAGCGTTTGTCGTAATTCGTCGGCAGGTCGGGGTTTTTTCTGGCAACTATGTAGGCACGTTGAGTGACACGCGTGAGTCCCCGCTACACGAGGAGAAGGTTTCGATGGATGCCCCCAAGGTCGTAGTCGAAGGTCTGTGCAAGGTATTTGGAAGTAACCCGCAGCAGGCGCTCGACATGCTCGCCGCCGGTGCGACGAAGGATGACGTGCTCAAGCGCACCGGCCAGGTCGTCGGCGTGCACAACGTTTCCTTCGATGTGCAGGAAGGCGAAATTTTCGTGCTGATGGGCCTGTCCGGCTCCGGCAAATCCACGCTGATCCGCCTCGTGAACCGCCTCGTCGACCCGAGCGCGGGCAAAGTGATGATCGACGGGCTCGACGTTGCGTCGGCGCGCCGCTCGGCGCTCACCGCGCTGCGCCGCAAGGACATGAGCATGGTGTTCCAGTCGTTCGCGCTGATGCCGCACCGCTCCGTGGTGTCGAATGCCGCATTCGGCCTGGAAGTCGCGGGCGTCAGCAGGAAGGAACGCGAGCGCCGCGCGATGGAAGTGCTCGAGCAGGTCGGCCTCGCGCCGTTTTCGCAGAAGCTGCCGTCCGAGCTGTCGGGCGGCATGCAGCAGCGCGTCGGCCTCGCCCGCGCGCTGGCCGTGAACCCGTCGCTGATGATCATGGACGAGGCGTTCTCCGCACTCGATCCGCTCAAGCGCCGGGAAATGCAGGATGTGCTGCTGCAACTGCAGAAGGAACAGCGCCGCACGATCATGTTCGTGTCGCACGATCTGGAGGAAGCGCTGCGCATCGGCAACCGCATCGCGATCATGGAGGGCGGCCGTCTCGTGCAGGTCGGCACGCCGCAGGACATCATCGCGAACCCGGCCGACGATTACGTGCGCGCGTTCTTCGACGGCATCGACACCAGCCGCTACCTGACGGCCGGCGACCTGATGCAGACGGGCGCCGTGCCGACCATGTCGAAGTGCGATGCCGCGAACGTCGCGGCATCGCTGAACGGCAGTGCCGAATACGCGTTCGTGCTCGACGGCGAACGCAAGATCCGCGGCTTCGTCACGCGCGATGCGATCGGTCAGGCTACGCCGTCCGTGCGGCCGATCGAAAGCATCCGGCGCGATGCGTCGCTCGAACATGTCGTCGCGCGTGTGGTCGCGAGCCCGAATGCACTGCCGGTCGTCGACGACGATGGCTGCTACTGCGGCTCGGTCGATCGTGCGCTCATCCTGAAGGCCATCACGCGCTCGCGAGGTTCCCATGTCTGAAATGATTCCGCTCGGTACCTGGGTCGACCAGTCCGTTCACTATCTGCTCGACCACGACGCCAAGACGTTCGACACGATCGGCCAGGCGATCGAGGGGCTCGCGGCATTCGTCGAGCACGGCCTGCAGGCGATCCCGATGTGGATGATGATGGCCATCTTCATCGGCGTCGGGTTGTGGCGGGTGGGCTGGCGCTTCGCACTGTTCACCACCGCGTCGCTGCTGCTGATCTTCGCGACCGGCTTCTGGGACCAGACGGTCATCACGCTCGGCCTCACGCTGTCGTCGACGATCATCAGCCTCGTGCTCGGCATCCCGCTGGGCATCTGGGCCGCGAAGAGCAAGTGGGTCGCCGCGACCGTGCGCCCGATCCTCGACCTGATGCAGACGATGCCTGCGTTCGTCTACCTGATTCCGGCTGCCATGCTGTTCGGTCTCGGCCGCGTGCCGGGGATCCTGTCGACGGTGATCTTCGCGATGCCGCCTGCGGTGCGACTGACGAGCCTCGGTATCCGCCACGTGAACCGCGAGATCGTCGAAGCCGGCCAGGCCTTCGGCTGCACGCCGTGGCAGCTGCTGTACAAGGTGCAGTTCCCGAATGCGCTGCCGTCGATCATGCAGGGCGTGAACCAGACGATCATGATGGCGCTGTCGATGGTGATCATCGCGTCGATGGTCGGCGCGGGCGGCCTCGGCAACGACGTGCTCGCCAGTATCCAGCGCCTCGACATCGGCCTCGGTTTCGAAAGCGGTCTGTCGGTCGTGCTGCTCGCGATCATTCTCGACCGCATCACCGAAAGCTTCGGCCGTGCCCCGGGCACCGTGAAGGCGCCGCTGTTCTCGGGCCTCAAGCAGCTGTTTCGCGTGAAGGCCGCCCCCGCACAGGCCTGACCTCCGGCGGCCGGCGCCCCCGGCCGCGCACCCAGAATGAGTAACGGCTTCCGCGGCGTATGCCGCGGGGCTGGCCCCCTGCAACCTCCTCGCCAGGAGACCGATGTGACGTCCGCCGTCGCTGCCGCGCCCGCCGCCTGCGTTTCACCGGTTTCGTCCCTCGCCCATTTCGGCTTCCTGACGCTGCCGAACTTCTCGATGATCGCGTTCTCGAGCGCGGTCGAAGTGCTTCGGATGGCGAACTACGTCGGGCGTGCCGATCACTACCAGTGGTCGATCTACTCGCTCGACGGCCGCCCGGTGCACGCCAGTAACGGCATCGCGGTACGGCCTACGCAAGCGCTCGACTACACGAACCTGCCCGACGTGATGATCGTGTGCGGCGGCATCCACATCCGCGACGTGGTCGACGAAGGCGCGCGCGATACGCTCGCGGCGCTCGCCGAACGCGGTCTGCCGCTCGGCGGCATCTGCACGGGCGCGTATGCGTTGATGTCGAGCGGGTTGCTCGACGGCTATCGCTGCACCGTGCACTGGGAGAACCTCTCCGCGCTGCATGCCGAGTTTCCGCAAGTCGGCTTCGCCGACGAATTGTTCGTCGTCGACCGCGACCGGCTCACCTGCACCGGCGGCACCGCGCCGCTCGACCTGATGCTGAACCTGGTCGGCACGCGGTTCGGCCAGCAGCTGGCCGCGCAGGTTTCCGAGCAGTTCATCCTCGAGCGCATCCGCAGCTCGACCGATACGCAGCCGATTCCGGTCGATGCGCGCGTCGGCTTCTCGCGGGCGGAGCTGATCGAGGTCGTGCGATTGATGGAGGCGAACATCGAGGAGCCGCTGTCGCTCGAGGAGCTCGCGCGGCTCGTGCGGTTGTCGCAGCGGCATCTGCAGCGCATGTTCAAGGTGTACCTGAACGTGTCGCCCACCCACTATTACCTGACGCTGCGCCTGAAGCGCGCGCGCGACCTGCTGCGCACGACCGACGCGTCGATCGCGCGTGTGACGACGGTCTGCGGTTTTCATTCGCCATGCCATTTCAGCAAGGCCTACCGGGCGCAGTTCGGCCACGCGCCGAGCTACGAGCGCCGGTTGCCGGGGCGCTGACCGAACCGATGGTCCGCGCCGCCGCCGGGATCGCGGCACGCGGCTTCAATAAACGATCCCGCATTCAAGCAAACGACATCACTTTGAGGAGAAGCAAGATGAAGCGCCTATTGATCGCAGCCGTGTGCGGGATCGGGGTAACCGCGCCGATGTCGGCCGTGTATGCGGCCGATCCGCCCGTGTGCAAGAACGTGCGCTTCGCGGACGTCGGCTGGTCCGACATCGCGGCGACCACGGGCCTTGCGTCGACGATGCTGGAGGGGCTCGGCTACAGCCCGACGAAGACGATCGCATCGGTGCCGATCACGTTCGCCGGCATCAAGAGCAAGCAGATCGACGTGTTCCTCGGCTACTGGTCGCCGACGATGGACCCGATCATCCAGCCGTTCACGAAGGCCGGCACGATCAAGGTGCTCTCGACGCCGAACCTGACCGGCGCGAAATACACGCTCGCGGTGCCTGACTACGTGTACCAGGGCGGCCTGAAGTCGTTCGCGGATATTCAAAAATACGCGGACAAGCTGAACGGCAAGCTCTACGGGATCGAACCGGGTAACGACGGCAATGCGCTGATCAAGAAGATGATCGACGGCAACCAGTTCGGTCTCGGCAAGTTCAAGCTGGTCGAGTCGAGCGAGGCCGGAATGCTGGTCGAGGTGAATCGCGCGATCCGCAACAAGCAGTGGATCGTGTTCCTCGGCTGGGAACCGCATCCGATGAACGTGCAGATGAAGATCGACTACCTGACCGGCGGCGACGACGTGTTCGGCCCGAACTACGGCGAAGCGAAGGTGCTCACGGCGACGCCGCCCGACTACTCGCAGCGCTGCCCGAACGTCGCGAAGTTCGTGTCGAACCTGCAGTTCACGACGTCGATCGAGAACCACGTGATGGTGCCGATCATGAACAAGGAAGATCCGAACAAGGCGGCGGCCGAGTGGCTGAAGGCGAACCCGCAGGCGCTCGACAAGTGGCTCGCGGGCGTGACGACGCTCGACGGCAAGCCGGGCCTGCCGGCGGTGAAGGCTTATCTCGGCGTGCATTGAGCGAGGTGCGCGGGGCTTCGCGGTCCTGACCGGAAGCCCGGCGCGCTTTCGAGCCGGCGGAAGCAGGGGGCACATCCTGCTTCCGCCGGCTTTTTGCGTTTGGCTTCACGCGCGACCCGACGGTAAGCGGCCGATGCGCTAGACTGCTCGATCCCGATCGAGGAGGCGGCCATGATCCGCAACGCGTGTGAGGTATCCGGATGGCGACAGGAAGACGGCAGGCGGCTGAACCGCATGTCCGCTTGTGTCGACACAGGCCGCCACCGGATGACGCAGCACCCCGACGGCCCTTTCGCATGAAGCGCATCGAGCAAGTGGTGCTTGCCGCCGATCTCGCGGGCACGGTGGTGTTCGCGAACGAGGGCGCCAATGCGGCGATCGGTGCCGGACTCGACCTGTTCGGGGTCATGGTGTTGTCGCTCGTCGTCGCGCTCGGCGGCGGCGTAATCCGCGATCTGCTGATCGGCGCACGGCCGCCGAGCGCCGTGAGCGATTGGCGCTATCCGGCGCTCGCGTTCGCTTCGGGTCTGTTCGCGTTCGTGTTTCATGAGCGGGTCGCCGCGTTTTCTCCGTCGCTGCTCACGACGCTCGATGCGGCCGGCCTCGCGTTGTTCGCGGTCGCGGGCGCGGTGAAGGCGCTCGAATTCCGGGTTCACCCGTTCATCGCGACGCTGATGGGCGCCGTGACCGGCTGTGGCGGCGGGGTCGTTCGCGATGTCCTGCTCGCGCGGGTGCCGGTCGTCCTGGTCACGGATATTTATGCGAGCGCGGCGCTGCTCGGCGCGGTGTGCGTCGTGTCGTGCAGGCGGCTCGGTTGTCCGCCGATCGTCGCGGCCGTGCTGGGCGGTGTTGCATGCTTTGCGGTGCGGATGGCGGCGGTGCGCTTCGGCTGGCAATTGCCGAAAATCGCCACCGGTGCGTGAGCGTACGGCTCACGGCCCCTTCGTCGCCGCCGGTACGTCGAACACCCGATCGAACATCCACTGGAATACGAACGCGTAACAGAAGAAGAACGCGAACAACCCGATGTCGAAGACGAACGCGTCGAGCCACGAGATGGCGAGCCACCACGACACGACGGGCACCAGGATGAAGATCAGCCCACCTTCGAATCCGGTGGCATGCAGGATCCGCCGCCCGAGCGTGCGTGACGGCTGCCGGCGCGACGCTTCCCAGCGCTCGAACAGCGCGTTGAAGATCATGTTCCACAGCATCGCGATCGCCGACATCGTCGCCGACAGCGCTCCCGAATAGACGAGGTCCTGCTTGAAGATCGCCGCGATCACGGGCGAGATGCAGGAAATCGCGATTGCTTCGTAGAGCACCGCCTGCGTGATCCTGCGCGGTAGGCCTTGCACGTTGTTGCTCCGGTTGGACGCCACTCGCCGCGGCACCGTGCCGCGACGTCCCGCAAGGCTATTCGCGTTGCACGCCCGCTTCAATTCACCTAATCTCACCCGGATTCAATTGAATTCAACCCGGCCCGATCCGGCCCGCGAGGCCCCGTGTTCTCGAAAATCCCCCTGACTGCATTGCGTGTATTCGAGTCGTCGGCGCGGCTCGGCGCGTTCAAGGCCGCCGCGGACGAACTGTCCGTGACGCCGGCCGCCGTGTCGCACCAGATCAAGTCGCTCGAAAGCCGGCTCGGCGTGCTGCTGTTCGAGCGCGGTGCGAGCGGTGTGAGACTCACGGACGAAGGCGAGCGCCTGTTCCGAGCGAGTCACGATGCACTGCTCGCATTGAGCCGCGGGCTCGACGCGGTGCGGCCCGAGGCGACCGGCGAGCGCACGCTCGTGCTGACCACCACGCCCGCGTTCGCCGCGATGTGGCTGATTCCGCGCCTCGGCCGGTTTCGTCGTGTCGATCCGCACCTGCACGTCAAGGTCGAAACCGGCAACACGCTCGCGGATCTCGAACGCGATGCGCGGATCGATCTCGCGATTCGCGCAACGTCGCGCACGTTTCCGGCGCTGCACGAGATTGCGCTGATCGACGAGTATTTCGGCGCGTATGCGGCGGCCGGGTTCGACGCGCATTGCACGGACGAGCCGCTCGACCTGATCGAGACCGTGTGGGATACGCCGCTGCCGGTGTCGGTCGACTGGGCGTCGTGGTGTCGCGCGGCTGGACGCGAAGCGTGGCTCGAGCGCGCGGTGTTTCGCCACTACGACGACGAGCATTACGCGTTGCAGGCGGTACTGCATGGGCAGGGCATCGCGCTGCTCAGCTCCGTGCTGGCTGCCGAGCATGTCGCGCATGGGGCATTGGCGCCGATCGAGCCGTCGGTGCGGATGGCGGGCGCGCGTTTTGTCGCGCTGTGCCGGCCCGGGCGGGAGCGCGAGCCGCAGGTCAGGTCGTTTCTGGACTGGCTCGAGGCGGAGATTGCGCAGACGCGGGAGGCGGTGGGGCGGATGGGGGGAGGGGGCTGAGCGGGAACGCAAGGTCGCACCGCGCATCACGCGCAGGCGGGTGCCGCGCCGGTCATTCCACGACGCGTATCGGCTTCGCGAGCGTCGCGTCGCAATGCCAGCTTCGGTCGCGTATCGTCGCGACCTGCGCGACGGCCGGGCTGCGCCATACGCCGGGCAGCTTGCAGGTGCGGCGGGCCGCGCGTTTCGTGGGGGCTTCGTCGCCAGGGAGCGGTGCGTGGCTGTCATGTACGTCTCCCGTCAACGCATTGACGCTCGTATGGGATTCGCTGCTGCCGCCGCCGTCCCAGCGGAAGTCCCAACTGTACGCGTCCCATCCCGCGACGATCCATTGGCCGTTGCGCGTCGTCACGCGCCAGGTTTCGCCCCAGCGTAAGGGGCCGCCGCCGCCATCGTTCCGCACGATCAGCGAACCGTGGCTGACGTCGAGCCCCTGATAAGGGTCGCCCATCATGCCGCCGTCGCCCGGCCCCATCGCGATCGCGTCGTTCGTCAGCACGCGCTTGCCGTCGACGAAGATACGCAGGCGCCGCGGGCCGTCGGGCTGCCCGCGCAGCACGTCGATGCAGGCGGTCACGGGCTGGGTCGAGCCGAACGCACCCTGTATGCTGTCGTCGAGTTCGTAGCCGGCGTCGACCTTGCCGCACGGCTCGTCGTCGGTGTGTGGCACGGCGCCCTGTGCAGCGGCGGAGGTGGCGAGGACGGCGAACGCAAGCAGCGCACGCAGGCTGCGCGGCGCCGCGTCGAAACGCTCGGGAAACGACCGGAGAAATCGCATGGCGACAGGGTGATGAAAGGCCGGGCGTGCAGTGTAAGCGATTCGGCGACCCGATCGGGCTGCTTGCGGATGCGCCGTTCCCCGACGAGCGGGCCACTGCACTTTGAATCGGCTTCGACGCCCCGAAGTGGGCCGTCGACCGGCCCGCCCACCCACCGTCACCCGAACCTGACGCAATAAACCGGTGGCAAATGCGCAGACACCAACCGCCAGTTTTCGCCGCCGTCACCGGACGTCCATAACCCGCCAGTGGTCGATCCCATCGCGAGGCGCGTGCCGGTGTCATCGATCGCGAGCCCGTGCCGATACACGAGGTCGTACGCCGGCGCACTCGGCAACCCGTTCGCGAATTGCTCGAAACTGCGCCCGCCGTCGCGCGTGCGCGTGACGACGAATCGCCCGTCCACCGGAATCCGGCACGCGTCCTTCACGGCGGGCACGAACCACGCGGTGTCCGGTTCGCGCGGGTGCACGGCGACCGCGAAGCCGAAGCTCGACGGTTGCGCGTCGATCCGCCTCCAGTGTTCGGCGCCGTCGGTCGAGCGGAAGATCGCGCAGTGATGCTGCGTCCATAGCACGTCCGGGTTGGCCGCGCACTGCACGACGCGGTGCGGGTCCTGCATGTTCGGTTCGCCGCGCCGCTCGGGCGGCATGTAGTCGGCTTCCATGCTGTCGGCGGTCACGCGCCATGTCGCGCCGCCGTCGGTGGTTTGCCACACGCCGCCGCACGAGATGCCGATCGTCACGTGCCGGCTGTCGCGCGGATCGACCATCACCGAATGGATGCCCGGCGCATCGTATCCGCCGCCGCCCCATTCGGCGCGCTCCGGGCGATCCCACAATGCCCGGTTGAGCGCCCAGGAACGGCCGCCGTCGTCGGAGCGGAACAGCCCGCCGGGAATCGTGCCGGCCCACAGCACGCCCGGCTCGTCGGCGCCGCCGGCTTCGAGCGACCAGATCTGCTGAAGCGACCACGGGGCGCGCGGTGGCGCGGGCGGCGCATCGTCCTCGTCGTTCGTGGCCGCGCCGGTATCGTTGCGCCCTGGCGCTTCGTCGGCCGGTTGCGGCGGGTAGACGGGCACGGCGCACTCTTCCCAGTCGGACGCGCCCGCCCGCCGGCGATGCAGCTTCACGCCGAAATGGCCGAGATTGAGCGCGGCGTACAGCGTGCCGTCGCGCGGATCGGCCAGCGTCATGCTGACCGGTTCGCCGGGGAAGTGCGGCGCGTCGAGCGACCAGCCGCCGTGGCCATCGTGCTGCAGAACGAACAGTCCCTTGCGGGTGGCAACTAGCAATCGATCGCTCATGTCTCGTGTCCTTGGCGGTGCCATGCAAAACCCGAATGCAGATCCCTCGTTCCTACCCGCCGGAAAGCGCCTGCACGACGTAAACGCGGCTGGCATCCCCGAGCGCGTCGGACAGACGTTGCCGGTCGCGTATCGGCTGGCCGTCGATGAAGACCGACAGGTGCTTTCGCAGCGAACCCTGGTCGTCGAGGATATAGCCGCGCAGGCGCGGCAGCTCGCTGAAAACGGTGTCGAATGCCTCGCCGACCGAGCGGGCATCGACGTCGCGCTCGGGCGTTTCGATATGCCGCTGGATCGACGCGGCGAAGAAGAGGTGCGCCATGACGGGGGCGGAAGAGAGGCGAAGGGACGGTCTGTAGTTTAGGCGATCCGCCGGGCGTTTCAGGGCCGCGCCAAATGTCGGCGGCAGGCCGTCGGCGACATAACGGGGTCGAAAGACATCGGCCCTTGACAACGCGATCGCCGTGCCCGTCGACAGGATTCGGCGAATCCGCAACAATCGTGCCCCGACCGTGGCTGCACGCCTGTCCTGACCGAGAGGTTGCCTGACGGCCACGCAACGAATGCCAATTGACTGCAGGAAATATCCGTCATGCCACGACTGGCCCTGTCGATCGTCACGCCCGCCGTCGACGACATTCTCGCGGGACGCAAGCAGGTCGAAATCCGCTCCTGGGCGCCGCCGGCCATCCCGTTGACCGACCTCGTGCTGGTGCAGAACACGATCTATCTGCGCGAGGACGGGCAGGAAGATCCGGACGGCGTTGCGCTCGCGTTGGTCGACGTCGTGGGCGTGCACGACTGGACACCCGACGAAGCACGCTCGCAAGGCAAGCAATGGTGTGCCGGATACGTGTGCTGGGAGTTGACGAACATACGGGCGATCGACCCGCCGTTCCGGTGCGCGGCGAAACGCGGCGTCTATCGGCTGGATGTCGCGCAGTGTCATGCGTCGTGACACCGCGTCCCCTTCCGGGAACGACGGAGCCGACACGCAGGTGCGTCACGCAGCTATCGGGAAGTTGTACTACGCATATTTGTCGCCAACCGTCTCCCTGATCGGATGCGTGTCGTACACGATGACCATGCGCTCGACGAGCCCGTTGATGTCGAACTCGAACACGTCGACGCATTCGAATTGCACGGCGGTGCCGTCCTTCAGCCCCCAGTCGTAGACGAAGTAACCGGTTGCCCGTCGTGCGCCGGTCGCGCTGACGCAGATGTCGATCGCCGTGATCCGGCTTTGTCCGGATGCCGCAACGACCTTGTCGAAGAACGGCTTCGGCTGCATCCAGCCGAGAAACGGAGAAAAAATCCGTGCATCCGGCGTGAACAGCGCGCAGATCGACTCGACGTCGCCGCGCTCGAGCGCCTTCAGGTAGGTGTCGACCTGCTGCGTGTATAGTGCCTTCGACGACGAGACCATTCTCTTTCTCCGCTGATTGTTGACGAGCCGGGCCGCGACAGGCGATGCGTACCGGGCGCAACCACGATAGCGATGCAGCGATGTCCGAACAATCGAAAAATCCGCAACCCGGGCATGCGGCCCGTGCATACCCGCTCGCCGAACTCACGCGAGCGCTGCCGCCATTGACGGCGTTCCAGGCATTCGTCGCCGCCGCCGAACTGGGCAGCTTCAGCCGGGCCGCCGATCACCTGTGCAGGACACAGGGTGCGGTGAGCCGTCAGGTGCAGCAACTGGAAGCGCATTACAAGTGCGCGCTGTTCGTGCGACAAGCGTCGGGGCTGGCGCTCACAGCGGAAGGCGGCGCGTTGCTGACGGTGGCCGTCGACGTCCTGACGCGGCTGGCACGTCACGCGGAGGCGCATAGCGGCGTCGCTCCGGTTCTCACGCTGCGGTTGCCGTCGACCTTCGCGATCCGCTGGCTGCTGCCGCGTCTTCCGGCGATCAATCGCGCGCTCCCGCGGACCGAACTGCGTATCCAGACGTCGGCGGACGACACGCCGGATTTCGCCGGAACCGACGTCGACGCGATCGTCGTGCGCGGGGCCGGGCGCTGGGCCGGCATGGTGTCGGTTCCGCTGTTTGCAGAGCGGCTGACGCCGATGTGTACCGGCACGCTGGCCGCTTCGTTGAAATCGATCGACGACCTTGCGCAGGCCACCTTGCTGCATCCCGCCCGCGGGCATGAAGAGTGGCGCTGCTGGCTCGCCGCCGTCGGCGCGACGGAGGTCGATCCGGAAGCCGGGCTCGTGCTGGACACGCTCGAGTTGACGCTCACTGCCGCCGAGCAGGGGCACGGCGTGGCGATCGGCGACCCGCGCATGGCCCGGGACCGGCTCGCGGCCGGGACGCTGGTGGCCCCCTTCGGCGACGTTGTGGACAACGGTCTCGGTTATTTTCTCGTGTACCCGTCGCCGCGCGCGACGCAACCCAGGATTCGCGCGCTGACGTCGATCCTGACTGAGATGGCGCAGGACGATTCGCCGTGCATGGCGTGACGGGAATCCGTGGCGCTCACAGGCCCTAGACCGGAATCGACCGCCCGCGCATCCTGATCCCGAGCCGCACGACGCCGATCACCGCATTCGACAGCCACGTGAGCAGGCGCGGCATCCCGCGCCGGCGGATATCGAGCAGCAGCACGATCCGCACGGCGTCGCTGTCGTTCCACACCTCGTGCATGAATGTGTCGTCCCACAGCAGGAAACGTCCTTCCTCGAGCCGGTATTCGTGGCCGTCGATTTTCAGCACGGCGGCCGGCGTGCCGTCCGCGCGCGTCGGCATCGACAGCACGAGATAGCCACGCAGGATGCCGCGAAACGGCCCGCGATGCGGTGGAACGTGCTTGCCGGGCGCGAGGAACGACAGCGATGCGGACAGCACGTCCGGCGACGCCGCAACGATCGATGCGATGGTCGGGCAGCGCGACAGGTTGCGCGGGAACGGTTGGCCGTACGCCTGCATGATGAACATCCGCCAGTCGCGTGCGTCGTTGGCCGAGATGTCGTACTGCTCGCGCATGATCTCGTGAAAGCGCGGGATGCGCGGCATGTCGCGCGCCACGGCGAATGCCTCTGCCTGGATGTCGGTCCACGCCCGGACGAAACGCTCGGCGTCGGGAAACGCGGCCGTGTCGAGCACCGCGCCGCCGTCGATATGGCGGTCGTACAGCGTGCGCAGCAGGCTGGCTGCATAGTCGTAAGCGACGGACATGGTCGATCGAGGGGCGATCCGTAGGGGGCGACGTCAGTCTGCCCGAAGCGCGGCGGGCGCTGCGTTACGTCAGGTTACGCCGGCTGACGAAAGAATGACAGTTTCATGAACGTCCATCCCGGCATTCCCGGCGCCGGAGAAGCCGCGTGATCCGGGCTGCGCGACGCGCGGGAATAAACGCACGCGCTCCGTCGTCATACGGGTGTAGCACATCGTCTCGTTGACTTCTCAAGGAGTGGAACATGAACACGCATTGGCTGGTGGCTGCCGCGGTGGCGGCGATTTCGCTTGCGGGTATCGCGACGCAAGCATCCGCACAGGAATTGACGCGCGCGCAGGTCAGGCAGGAACTGATCGATGCCGAACACAACGGGCTGCGCTTCGTGACCGATACGTCGTATCCGGACGTGAGCCCGCTGTTCCAGCGGCAGGTCGAACGGATGCCGCAGCATCAGGCCGGCACGGCGGTCGGCAGCGATCCGGCCGCGTCATCCGACGCGGGCAAGCCGGCGACGATGTCGCCGCGCCAAGGTTCTGCCGCCTGCGTTGGCCCCGCGAGCTTCTGCACGATCTATTTCGGAAGCTGACGCAGCCGCCTGCGTTTGCAGGTCGGGCATTCAACCAGGTTGATCGATACGGAACATTGAAGGAGTTCATGATGAAAACCTATATCGCAGTACTGACGATGATTGGCGCGATCGTCGGTCAGTCGGCCTTCGCGCAATCGGCCGCACCGCTGACGCGCGCGCAGGTGCGCAACGAATTGATGCGTCTGGAAGCAGCCGGGTACGACCCGGCGAAGGGTGACGAAGGCGAGTATCCGGCGGACATCCAGGCGGCGCAAGCGAAGCTTGCCGAGCAGGACCGGGCCCGGATGGCGGCTGCCGCACCGCATGCACCGGCCCCCGATACGCCGGCGCAGACCAGCAACTAGGTGTCGATATGGTCTTGTGCGACTTCAGGCCGCTGTGTTCTCGGCACGGCAGGACGGCACCCGTTGGTGCCGCTCGACGCGGAAAAAGGGCGCCGGCGGCGCTGCCCGTCATCGCGCGCCGCTTCGCGCGGCGCCGCGATCATCTCGTCAGCCGCATGCGAGCGTCGGGTGCGTCGTTCGCGCGATGAAGCGCAACGAAGACGGTATCGGCCTCGGCGGCAACCCGGTTCATGCGCGCGATGGCATGCCGTGCCGTCAGCGTGGCAATCACCAGGGCATCATGCGCTGCACGACCTGATCGCGCAGCACGAAGCGATGCGCCAGCGCGGCTGCGACGTGCAGGCAAATGCCGCCGAACAGCACCCATGCGAGGACGCCGTGCACGTCGCCCATCGCGTGGCCGAATCCGGAGCCGGCCGCCGACAGCGCGGGCAACGGCACGATCCCGAACAGCGTCACGCCCCATGCGCGCGACGACGCGTTGATCCAGCCGAGCAGCGGCACCGCGATCAGCAGCGCGTAGAGCGCGACATGCGTGACACCCGACAGCGCGCGCATCGCGGGCGGCAGGTCGCTCGCGGGCGGGCGATGCGTCGCGCGCCACAGCACGCGACAAGCCATCGCGGCGAGCAGCGCGGTTCCCACGAGGAGGTGCGCGGCGATCAGGCCGATGGGCTGCGTATCGCGATGCACGTCGGGCATCGTCCAGCCGATCGCATACTGCGCGACGACGAGTGCGACGATCAGCCAGTGAAGCAAGCGTGCAACGGTGTCATATCGGGCGGGCGTGGGCATGAAGACTCCTGGCGGACGACGGGGACGGTATGGGTCGGGTGGATTCTACTGCCGCATCCTTAACGAAACGTTAAGCGCGCGGCATCGCGCGCGACGATCCGTCGTCGGGCGTGCCGGCCGGCACCGATCCGCCCGCGTCCGCCGACGGCAGCGCAATCGCGACGCCGAGGCCCTGGCCGCCGATGCCGGCTCCGAACTGCACGGTGCCGCCGAAGTACTGTGCGATGCGCGTAACGATCGATAGCCCGAGTCCGCTGCCGGGCGACTGCGCGCCGCTGCCGCGATAGAAGCGGTCGCCGAGCCGCTCGTGCTCGTCGAGCGCGACGCCCGGGCCGTCGTCGCGCACGACGATGCGTTGCAGCGCGCCGTCGTCATGCACGGCGAGTTCGATGCGGCCGCCTTGACGGCCGTACTTGATGGCGTTGTCGACGAGGTTGTCGAGCAGGATGCCGATCAGGATCGGATCGGCCTCGATCGCCTGTCCGGACACGGTGCCGGCCACGAGGTCGATGGCCTTGTCCGATGCCTTCGCGAGATGGCGATCGACGGCGGCATCGACGAGTTCGCGAACGACGACGGCGTGCGTCGGAATGCACTCGTACTCGTCGAGCCGCGCGAGCAGCAGCAACTGCTCGGCGAGCCGCGCGCTGCGGTCGACGCCTTGAACGACCCGCTGCATCGCCAGCTGCTTGCAAGCCGGATCGTCGGTCGCGATCGCCACCTGGGCCTGGACCTTGATCGCGGCCAGCGGCGTCTTGAGTTCGTGCGCGGCGTCGGACGTGAACGCGCGCTCGCGCACGATCGATTGCCGCAGCCTGGCCAGCAGGCGGTCGATCGCGTCGACCAGCGCGCGCACTTCGTCCGGCACGGTGGCGATGCCGAGCGGTTCGAGCGATCGCGCGTCGCGCGCGCCGATCAGCGCCGACAGCGTTTTCAACGGCGCGAGACCGCGCCCGATCAGGTACCAGAGGAGGAGCGCCAGCACCGGGAGTGCAGCGATCAGCGGCAGGACGATGCCGCGCGCGATGCCGGTCGCCAGATCGCTGCGCGTATTGGCGATCTCCATCACGCGTATCCAGCGCCCCGACGCGTTGTCGCGCAACGTGTGCGTGCGCCAGCGCGCATCGTGAATGACGATCGTTTCCGGGATGCCGCGCGGGTTGCGGATATCCGGCAATCCGGCCGCTTCGGCCGGGAGGCTCGACGCGACCACGTTACCTCGCGCGTCGCGCACCTCGAACAGGACGTCGCGCGGCAGGCGATCGCCATCGGTTTCAGGGCCGGATCTTGCGTTGCCGCGATCCAGTTCGACGCGTGCGTCCGGCGGAACACGGGCGAGGCGCTCGAGGTCGGCGGGCGACAGATCGACCAGCAGCGACGCATATTCGACGAGGCGGGCGTCTTCCCATTCGCCGATCTCGCGTGTCGCGTAGCGGAAGCTGCCGAATACGGCGACGAGCCATACGACGGTCACGCAGCCGAGCGCCATCGATGAAACTCTGCGCCGTATCGACCGGGAGATCATGCGAGGTCGACAACGTAGCCGATGCCGCGGACGGTGCGGATCAGTTCCGCGCCGAGCTTCTTGCGCAGATTCGAAATATGGACCTCGATTACATTGCTTTCGATGCCTTCCTGCCAGCCGTACAGGGTGTCTTCGAGACGCGCGCGCGACTGCGGCGCGCCCGGGTGGCTGACGAGCTGAACCAGAATGGCCCACTCGCGCGAGGTCAGTGCGATGCGCGATGCGTCGCGTGTCACCGTGTGGGCGGTCAGGTCGATCGTGATGTCGCGCCACACGATTTCGTCGCCGGCGCGGCCCTGCGACCGGCGCACAAGCGCACGGCAGCGGGCGAGCACCTCGGTCAGCTCGAACGGTTTCGCGAGATAGTCGTCCGCGCCGTCGTCGAGGCCGCGAACCCGGTCGGCCACCGTGCCGCGCGCGGTCAGCACCAGCACGGGGACCGTGTCGCCCGCGTTTCGCAACGCACGCAGCAGTTCCGTGCCCGATTTTCCCGGCAGGCCGAGATCGAGCACGACGAGCGCGAAGCGCGTCGTCGCGAGCGCCGCGGCGGCCGCGCGACCGTCGCGCAACCAGTCGACGTGATAGCCGGCCTGGCTCAGGCTGATCTCGAGACCGCTGCCGATCAGGTCGTCGTCTTCAACAAGGAGGAGTCGCATGGTCGATTCGGGTGCAGGTGGGTGCGATTGTACGAGTGCAACCGTGCATGCCGTGCAACGGATTGTAATTGTGCTGCATCAAGCTTCCCGCGATTCTGAAGAAGGCTTAAGGTTTGCCGCAGTTAATCCCGCTACCATCGGCCACAACAGTTCTCGGGTTGTTTTCCGCTTCCCCGGATCCCGAACCGGGTCACGCATGTCCGGCACAAGTCGCACGTGCTTGCCCGTCAATCCGCGACCTTCCAATCGATCGCCGATCGACGCGAGTCGTCCGTACGGGAGATTCATTCCTCATGACATCCTCGACGATCGAGCGATGGCGCGCCCACCTGCTGATCGCCGCGCTGGCCGGCCTGTTCATTCAGTGTTTCGTGCTGGTGTCGTGGCTTGCCTGGCGCATACCCGAAGCATTTTTCACGACGATGACGTTTCGCATCTGGGTCGTCATCGCGGTCGCCACCGCGATCCTTTCGGCCCGCAAGCTTGCCGATGTCGCGTTCCGGGCCGCGCTCGCGTGCGGCTACGTGTGTGTGACAGGAATCGATCGCCGCACGGTAGTTGTGTCATCTGATTGCGCGTACCGTCGCTTGGTCATCCTTCACATCCGGCTCCACGGGAATCGATACGGCGGCGCGCACGGGTGAACCCGCGTGCGCGCGGCGGCTTCCGGGTGCCACGGACGTACGGGTCACCACTGGGGAGAAGCATGGTTTTGCTGCATGTGCTGAGCGCGCTGGCCGGGGCAGTGTCGATCGTCTGCGGGCTGGGCGTATTACTGGGCATTGCATACACGATCACGGCGAGCGTGCTGGTCGGCCGGTTCTTTTCCCGGGCGGCGGCCGAGCCGCGCGATTATCCGGGCGTCACCGTCGCGAAGCCGCTGCACGGCGACGAGTGGCAGCTCGTACAGCATCTCGAAAGCTTCTTCGTGCAGAATTATCCGGGGCCGGTCCAGCACCTGTTCGGCGTGCACGATGCGAACGACAAGGCCCTCGCGGCCGTCGAGACGCTGCGTGCGCGCTACCCGGACGCGAACATCAAGGTCGTCGCCGATGCGCGGCTGTACGGGCCGAACCGCAAGATCGCCAATCTCGTGAACATGCTCGAACACGCGGAGTATTCGGTGCTCTGTCTCGCCGACAGCGACGTGCTGGTCGAGCGCGATTATTTGCGCGCCGTCGTCGGCGCGCTGCAGCAGCCGGATGTCGGCATCGTGACGAGCGTGTATCGCGGCATCGCATCGCCGGGCTTCTGGCCCGGTATCGCCGTCGCGATGACGAACTACCATTTCCTGCCGGGCGTCATTACCGGGCTCTTCATCGGGCGCGCACGGCCCTGCTTTGGCCAGACGATTGCGATCACGCGCGCGACGCTCGAACGCATCGGCGGGCTCACGCGTTTCGCGCATCACCTTGCCGAGGATCATGCGTTGGGCGAGGCGGTGCGGCAGGCGGGCGCGCAGGTCGTCGTTCCGCCGTTCGTCGTCGGGCATGCGTGTGTCGAGGAGACGTTCGCGAAGCTGTACGCACACGAGTTGCGCTGGAGCTGCACGATCCGCGCGGCGGACCGGCTCGGTCACGCCGGCTCGGTGTTGATGCACCCGGTGCCGCTGGCGCTGCTGGCGCTGTTGTTCTCCGGCGGCACGACCGCCACGTGCGGGCTGATGGCCTCGGCGCTCGGCGCGCGGGCGCTGCTGATGCTGAGAACGAGCCGGGCGACCGGCGCGGGCCTGCGCGGCGCGCTGTGGCTGCCGTTCGTCGATCTCCTGCAGTTCTTCGTGTTCGTGTCGAGCTTCTTCTCGTCGCATGTCGTGTGGCGCGGCACGCGCTTTCGCGTCGACCGGGAAGGCCTGCTGTCGCCCGCGAGCGAATCATGACGACACGGACGAACCCCGGCGTGGATGCTGCGGAGCGGAACGCCGCGCGGGGCGACGCACGCCTGCGCCATGTGGGGCAGGTGGCGGCGCTGGGCGGGCTCGCGCTCGCCGTATGGCTGATCTGGCACGAGCATCCGCTGGCAGTCCTGCATCGCCTGCAGGTCGCCGGCGCGGGGCTGTTGCTCGCGGCACTGGCCCACATCCTGCCGATGCTGGCGAATGCGTGGGACTGGCGGATGCTGATCCGCGGCCCGCGCCGGCCGTCGTTCGCGACGATGCTGAAGCTCGTGTGGATTCGCGAATCGATCAACGGCTTGTTGCCGGTCGCGCGGATCGGCGGCGAGATCGTGTCGTTCGGCCTGCTGCGGCAGGCGGGCGTGCGGCCGGCAACCGCCGTCGCCAGCCTCGTCGCCGACATGCAGCTGACGCTGATCAGTCAGCTCGTGTTCGCGCTGGTTGCGATCGGCTACGTGCTTGAGCATGTGTCGTCCGACGCCGCGCGGGTGGCCGCGAATCTCGCGATCGGCATGGCCGCGCTGGTGCCGGTGCTGCTGCTGTTCGCGCTGGTGCAGCATGCGCGGCCGTTCGAACGCGCGATGCGCGTGCTCAACCGCGTCACGAGCGGCAAGGTGGTGGCGCTGGTCGGCGAATCGGCGCGCACCGATCAGTCGATCCGGATGATCTGGAGAAGGACCGGCATCGTCGTGCGCTATCTCGCGATCTGGCAGACGTTGCAGTTCGTGGGCTACGCGCTGGAAATCTGGCTGGCGCTGTATTTCCTCGGTGCGGAGCCGACCTTTGCGCAGGCGCTCGCGATCGAGGCGTTGATCCAGCTCGTGAGCAGCATCGCGTTCCTGATGCCGGGCGGCCTCGGTGTGCAGGAGGGCGGGTTCGTGCTGATCGGCGGGCTGCTCGGGTTCGACCCGCCGACCTGTCTCGCACTGGCCGGCGCCCGCCGCGTGCGCGACCTGCTGTTTTATCTGCCGGGCCTGCTCGCGTGGCAGTGGGCGGCCGGTTCGGCGAACCGGTCGGGCGGAACGCAACGCGCGTCGTTGCCCATCGGCGAATCCGCCCGGCCGCGTTGATGCGACCGGGGCGCCGGTGCCCGCGCGGCCGCCGGCGCGGGCATCAGCGCCGTTCGTCGGCGAGATGGCTGCGGATCACGTCCGCGAACGACGTATCGCCCTTCAGCCCGAGCGCTTGCGCACGCGACGTATCCCAGCGGCCCGGCCAGCTGCCGACGATCTTCTCGACGCGCTCGTCCGGCACATGGCGGATCAGCTTCACGACGTCGTCGCCCGCGACGTCGCGCAGGGCCGCGATCATTTCGTCGACCGATACCGACAGGCCGGGCAGGTTGATCACGCGTTTGTTGCCGAGCTTCGCGCTGTCGATCTCGCAGCCCGCGACGAGCGCCTCGATCGCGCCGCGCGGCGACAGCAGCCACAGCCGCGTCGAACCCGGCACCGGGCATACGCTTTCCTCACCGTTCAGCGGCTCGCGGATGATGCCGCTCGCGAACGACGACGCAGCCGCGTTCGGGCGGCCCGGCCGCACGCTGATCGTCGGCAACCGCAGCACGCGGCCATCGACGAAGCCGCGCCGCGCGTAGTCGCACAGCAGCAGTTCGGCGATCGCCTTCTCGGCGCCGTACGACGATTGCGGGTTCAGCGCGGTGTCGTCCTGCACGATGTCCGGCAGCGTGCCGCCATAGACCGCGACGGAGCTCGTGAACACGACGCGCGGCTGGTGGCCGCGCGCGCGGCACACTTCGAGCAGCGTGCGCGACGCGTCGAGGTTGATCCGCATGCCGAGATCGAAATCCGCTTCGGCCTGCCCGCTGACGATCGCCGCGAGGTGGAAGATCGCGCCGGTGTGCGTGTCGATCGCGCTTTCGAGCACCGCGCGATCGGCGATGTCGCCGACGATCGACGTCACGCGTGCGTCGCGGAAATCGCTGCCTGCGACGACGTCGAGCAGCACCAGCTCGTCGATCTTCTCGCGGCGGCCGTCTGGGCCGGCCAGTTCGCCGCGCTCGAGCAGCTTGCGCGCGAGACGCTGGCCGAGAAAGCCGGCGCCGCCGGTGATCAGTACTTTCATGTTCTTTATCCTCGTGGGAATGCAGGAATCACAGGTACGGCTTGAGCCAGCCGAGGCCGGCCGACGTGCCGGCCTTCGGGCGGTATTCGCAGCCGATCCAGCCGTCGTAGCCGAGCGCGTCGATCAGCTCGAACAGGTACGGGTAGTTGAGTTCGCCGATATCCGGCTCGTGGCGCTCGGGCACGCCCGCGATCTGGATGTGGCCGATGCCCGCGAAATCGCGCCTGAGCTTCATCGCCAGATCGCCTTCGACGATCTGGCAGTGGTAACAGTCGAACTGGACCTTCAGGTTCGGCGCGCCGACTTCCGCGCAGATCGCCTGTGCGTCATCCTGGCGGCTCAGGAAATAGCCCGGCATGTCGCGCTGGTTGATCGGCTCGATCAGGATCGTGACGCCGCGTGCGGCGGCGGCCTGCGCCGCATGCCGCAGGTTCGCCAGGTAGGTGTCGCGATGGCGTGCACGGTCGGCGCCCGGCGGCGCCATGCCGGCCATCACGTGCAGCTTCTTGTTGCCGAGCACGCGCGCATAGTCGAGCGCCTGGTCGATACCGCGCCGGAACTCGTCCTCGCGGCCCGGTAGCGACGCGATGCCGCGTTCGCCCGCGGCCCAGTCGCCCGGCGGCGCGTTGAACAGCGCCTGTTCGAGGTTGTGCGTGTCGAGGCGCGCGCGAATATCCTCGGCGGCGAAGTCGTACGGGAACAGGTACTCGACGGCCTTGAAACCGTCGTAGGCGGCAGCGGCGAAGCGTTCGAGGAACGCGTGCTCGGTGTACATCATCGAGAGGTTGGCGGCGAAGCGTGGCATGGCAGCGGGTCCTGTGAATGAATGGGGCGGGGCGCACGGCGCCCCGCGTCGAATGGCGGCTCAGCGGCTCAGCGGCTCAGCGAATCAGCGGTTCACGAGTTTCGCGGGCGTGAGCCACACGGCGATCGCGCCGATCACGAGCATCGCGGCGAGCACGTACATGCCGGACGCCGTGCTGTGCGTGACGTCCTTCAGGTAGCCGATCACGTACGGGCTCGCGAAACCGGCGAGGTTGCCGACCGAGTTGATGATCGCGATCCCGGCCGCGGCCGCGGAGCCCGCGAGGAACGCGGTCGGCAGCGACCAGAACAGCGGTGCGCAGGTCAGCACGCCGCCGGCCGCGAGCGACAGGAACACGATCGACACCGCCGTATTGTGCGAGTACGACGCGGCGACCGCAAACCCGAGCGCGCCCATCAGCGCTGGCACGATCAGATGCCAGCGGCGTTCGCGGCGCTTGTCCGAGCTGTGGCCGAACAGGTTCATCACGACGATCGCGACGAGGAACGGAATCGCCGACAGCAGGCCGATCTGCAGCGTATCGGTGATGCCGGTCGATTTGACGAGCGTCGGCATCCAGAACGTGAGGCCGTACTGGCCCGTGACGAACGCAAAGTAGATCAGCGACATCCACCACATGCGCGGATCCGAGAACACGGCCTTCAGCGAATGGCCGTGCTGCTGCCGTTCCTGCGGCTGCGCGGCGATCTCGTCTTCCAGCAGCTGCTTCTCGCGCTCGTCGAGCCACTTCGCGCCGCGGATGCCGTTGTCGAGATACAGGATCGTCGCGATGCCGACGAGCACGGCCGGCACGGCTTCGATCATGAACATCCATTGCCACCCGTGAAAGCCCGAGCCGCCGTGGAAGCGCTCCATGATCCAGCCCGACAGCGGGTTGCCGAAGATGCCCGACACGGGAATCGCGGACATGAACACCGCGATGATCTTCGCGCGGCGATGCGACGGGAACCAGTAGGTGAGGTACAGGATCACGCCGGGATAGAAGCCGGCTTCCGCGAGGCCGAGCAGGAAGCGCAGCACGTAGAACTGCGTCGGCGTCTGCACGAAGGCGAACAGCGCGGACAGCAGGCCCCACGTGATCATGATCCGCGCGATCCAGATGCGCGCGCCGATGCGGTGCATCAGCAGGTTGCTTGGCAGTTCGAACAGAAAATAGCCCAGAAAGAAAATGCCGGCGCCGAGCCCGAACACGGTTTCGCTGAACGCGAGATCCTGCGACATCTGCAGCTTCGCGAAGCCGACGTTCACGCGGTCGAGATATGCGACCACGTAGCAGAGCATCAGGAACGGCACGATGCGCCAGAACACTTTCCGGTAGGTGCGGTCGAGTTCCGCGGCATGGGCGGGCGCGGCGGGCGAGCGGCCAGCGGCCGCGTCGAGAGCAGTCATCGTCGTCTCCTGTATCGTGTGCCGGCGGCGCGACCGCCGCCGGATCGTGTGTGTGTGCTGACGGAAGGCCCGCGCACACGGCGGGCAGGGGAATCGGTACGTGACGCGCCGCGTTACCAGCGTGCGCCGAAGGTCTCGCGCAGTTCGTCGAGTGCCGCGTCGGAAAGCGGCTCGGGTTTCGGGTGCGTCATCAGCCACAGCCGCGCCGTTTCCTCGAGCTCCTCGAGCGCATATGACGCGTGCGACACCGACGGCCCCCACATCACCGGGCCGAGGCGGTCGAGCAGCACGCCGCGCACCTGGCCGGCGAGCGCCGCGACTTCGGCCGCGACGGCAGGATCGCCGGGGCGGCGGTAACGGATCAACGGAATGTGGCCGACCTTCATCACGTAGTACGGCGTGATCGGCGGCAGCACGTCGGTGTCGCGCCACACGCCCGCGAGCGTCAGCGCGACGAGGTGCGTCGAATGCGTGTGGACGACGCCGTTCGCTTCCGCGTTGCGCGCGTAGATGCCGCGATGCAGCGCGAGCGTCTTCGACGGCTTGCCGCCCGATACGGGCTGGCCGTCGAGGCCCACTTTCGCGATGTCGTTCGGGTCGAGCCGGCCGAGGCACGCATCGGTCGGCGTGATCAGCCAGCCGTCGGGCAGGCGCGCGCTGATGTTGCCGGCGCTGCCGACCGCGTGGCCGCGTGCGTACAGGCTTGCGCCGACGACGCAGATCTCTTCGCGCAGTTTCGCTTCATCGCTCATCATGCGGCTCCGTCAAGCGCGCGCAGCGCCTTGTCGAAAAAGTCCGTGGCGCCGAAGTTGCCGGACTTCAGCGCGAGGCCAAGCGGCTGCGCGTCGATGGTGGCCGTCGCCGGCACGCCCGGATCGATCTGCGCGCCGATCTGCAGCGACTTCACGCCGAGCGCCTGCACGACCGCGCCGGACGTTTCGCCACCGGCGACGACGAACTTGCGCACGCCGAGATCACGCAGGCCGCGCGCGATCGCCGCGAGCGTGGCTTCGACGAGCTGGCCGGCCGCGTCGACGCCGAGCGCCTGCTGCACGGCCTTCACTTCGTCGGGCGTCGCGGTCGCGTAGATCAGCACCGGCTGTGGCAGGTGTGCACGCGCGAAGGCGAGCGCTTCTTCGACGACAGGCTCGCCGCGCGAAGCCGCGAGCGGATCGACGCGGAAGCTCGGCCGCGTCGCGCGCCACGCGGCGACCTGCGCGTTGGTTGCTTTCGATGCACTGCCGGCGAGCACGGCCGACAGCCCGTCGATGCGCGGCAGCGACGCCGCGTTGTCGCGCTCGGGCAGTTGCTCCGCGCGACGAAAATTCGCGGGCAGGCCGAGCGCGATGCCCGAGCCGCCGGTAACGAGCGGCAGGCCCGCGCATGCTTCGCCGAGCACGTACAGGTCGCGGTCGGACAGCGCATCGGCGATTGCGAAGCGCACGCCTTCCGCGCGCAGTTGCTCGATCCGCGTGCGCACGGCGGCCGCGCCCAGCGCGATCGTGTCGTAGCGGATCAGGCCGACCGGCGAGTTCGTCTGCCGCCGCAGCACGCGCACGAGGTTCGCGTCCTTCATCGGCGTGAGCGGATGGTTCTCCATCCCCGATTCGTTCAGCAGCGCGTCGCCGACGAACAGGTGGCCGCGATAGATCGTGCGGCCGTTCTCGGGGAACGCCGGGCATGCGATCGTGAAGCCGCCGCCGGCCGCATCGAGCAGCGCATCGGCGACGGGCCCGATGTTGCCCGCGTCGGTCGAATCGAAGGTCGAGCAGTACTTGAAGAAGAACTGCCGGCAGCCTTGTGTGCGCAGCCATGCGTACGCGGCGAGCGATTGCGCGACGGCGTCGGCCGCGGGGATCGTGCGCGACTTCAGGGCGACGACGATCGCATCGGCGTCGAGCGTGGTGTCTGCGGTGCCGTCGGCAGGCACGCCGATCGTCTGCACGGTGCGCATGCCGCTCTTGACGAGCATGTTCGCGAGATCGGTTGCGCCGGTGAAATCGTCGGCGATGCAGCCGAGCAGGGGACGGGAAGCGGAAGCAGTCATGGCAGGGGCGTCGTACGAATCAGCGGGCGGGCGGCAGCGTGATGCCGGGGAACGTCTTGATCACGGCGGCATCGTCCTCGCCGCCGTGGCCGGCGCTCGACGCGCTCATGAACATCTGGTGCGCGGTGGCCGACAGCGGCAGCGGGAACTTGCTGCGGCGCGCGGTATCGAGCACGAGGCCGAGATCCTTCACGAAGATGTCGACCGCCGACAGCGGCGTGTAGTCGCCGTTCAGGATGTGCGGCACGCGATTCTCGAACATCCATGAATTGCCGGCGCTGTGCGTGATCACGTCGTACAGCGCGTCGGCATCGACACCTTCGCGCAGGCCGAGCGCCATCGCCTCGGCCGCTGCCGCGATGTGCACGCCGGCCAGCAACTGGTTGATGATCTTCACTTTCGAGCCGATGCCGTGCGCGTCGCCGAGGCGGTAGACCTTGCCGGCGATCGCCGCGAGCACGTCCTCGCAGCCCGCGTACGCGGCGGCCGGGCCCGACGTCATCATCGTCATCTCGCCGGAGGCCGCGCGCGCCGCGCCGCCCGACACGGGTGCATCGAGCATCTGCAGGCCGGCGGCCTCGATGCGCGCGCCGAGCGCGACCGCGAATTCGGGCGCGACGGTCGCGCTCGCGATCACGACGCTGCCGGGCTTCATCGCCGCGACCGCGCCGTGCTCGCCGAACAGCACCGTTTCGGTCTGCGCGGCATTGACGACGAGCGTGACGACGACATCGCACTGCGCGCCGAGTTCGGCTGGCGTCGCGCAGGCGATGCCGCCTTCGGCGGCGAACGCCTGCAGCACGGTGCCGCGCACGTCGCAGGCGTGCACGCGCAGGCCGGCGCGCAGCAGCGAGCGGGCGACGCCGAGGCCCATCGCGCCGAGGCCGATGACTCCAACATTTCGTGACATGGTCAACCTTGATCGATTCGGGAGAGGTTCGGGACAACGACCGCGGCAGGCGCCGCCGGCTTCAGCAGATGCCGGCTTCCGCGAGACGGCGGGCGGCGTTGTACATGTGCGTGCGCGCCGCGTTGCGTGCGGCCATCGGGTCGCGCGCGCGGATCGCGTCGGCGATCGCCGCATGCTCCTCGCGTACCTGGCGCGAGAAATCCTCGCGCGTCGCTTCGTTGCGCCGCGTGACCTTCACGCCGGCTTCGAGGTACTGGTTCAGGAACTGCAGCGTCTTCAGGAAATACGGGTTGCCGGTGACGGCCGCGATCGTGCGGTGGAACGCGACGTCTTCCGCGACGCCGTCGCGCCCTTCGGCCACCGCATCGTCGATCTTGCGCAGCGCATCGTCGATGTCGGCCATGTCTTCATCGGTGTGATTCAACGCGGCTTCGGCCGCGACCTCGGCCTCGATCGCGCGGCGCACCGCGAGCAGGTGCGGCAGCGAGGTGGCTTCGACTGCCTCCGCGTAGTCGATCCGCAGCGGCCGGATCGCGCCGTGCTGGTTCACGAACACGCCGCTGCCCTGGCGCGGCTCGACCACGCCTTCGTTCTTCAGCCGCGAGATCGCCTCGCGAATCACGGTGCGGCTCACGCCGAATTCCTGCGCGAGCACGGCCTCCGTCGGCAGCTTGCCGGTGGCGGAGAAACTGCCGGCTTCGATCTGCTTGAGCAGTTGCTGCGCGACATGGTCGCTCATCGCACGGGCGGGAATTTTCTCGAACATGGTGCTCTGGTTTGTCAGGTTATGTGGTCATCATACAAATTTGGACGCAACGCAGCATCCGGGATAACCCTCGATCAATGTCGTTCAACGTCGGTCAAGTTGACTGAAACCGGTTCCAATCGGGTTGAAACCGCCGTGAACGGGTGTCGCTTTGCAGTTTGTCGGCTGGCTTGGACAGTGAAGTGCAGGTGCCTTCGGCCGTCAATCGGCGATGTCCTCGACGGGGTCGACCGCCGCATCCGGCGCCCCGGCGGCCTCCGCCACCTCACCCCCACGTTCCCGATAAGTCGCCGGCGGCACGCCGAACTGCTTGCGGAACTCGCGCCCGAGGTGCGACGCATCGGCGAATCCGCAGCTCGACGCGATATCGGCCACCGTGCGGTCCGAACTCGTCAGCAGCCACGCGGCGGTGCGCAGCCGCACCTGCTTCGCGAACACCTGCGGGCTCTTGCCCGTCTCGGCCTTGAACAGCCGCTCGAGCTGCCGTGTCGACAAATCGAGCTTGCTCGCGAGCTCGTCGAGCGACAGCGCACGCCCGACATGCTGTTCCATCAGGAGAATCGCGCGCTTGACCTTCGGGTGCGTCGCGGGTTCGAGCCCCGGCGGATGCGGCTGCGGCGCGTTGCCCTTCTGCATCTCGCCCACCAGCAGGATGCGCAGCGCCTTCTGCACGGTTGCATGATCGAAATGGCGCAGCAGGATCGCGGCGGCGACGTCGATCGACGCGCGGCCGCCCGAACAGGTGATGCGGCGGCGGTCGATCACGAACAGCCGGTCGGCGATCAGGAGGTCGGGATCGGCGTTCGGAAAGCGTTCGATGAAATCCCAATAGTGGAACCAGCTCACGCAGGTGCGGTAGCCGTCGAGCACGCCGGCGCGCATCAGCGTAAACACGCCGGTGCAGATCCCGACGACCGTCGCGCCGCCCGTCGCCGTGCGGCGGATGAAGTCGAGCGTTTCGGGGCCGGCTTGCGGCCCCGAATGCAGCAGCCCGCCGACCACCACCACGTAGTCGAACGGTTCGGCCGCGTCGAACGTCTCCCACGGCGTGATCTGGATCCCGCAACTCGCGCGCACCGGCGCGAGGGTCTCGCCGATCACGCTCCACGCGCAGCGCACGGGCTTGCTGTAGTCGCCGTCGTCGGCCGACAGCCGCAGCATGTCGACGAAGCCCGAGAAGGCCGTCAGCGTGAAGTTCGGCAGCAGCACGATGCCGAAGCGGATGCGCCGCGGCGCGGGTTCCGCGAGGGGGGAAGCGGGTACGTCGGGTGTCATCGCGGCCAATCTCGTCACGCCGGGCAGGCGGTCTCACTCGTTTCACTCGGGTTGCGGGTACGGCTGCCGGGGCGGCGCGGATGTAGCCAGCGTCGCCGATCGGCTTCGGCCGGACTTGTGGTTTTCCGTCGCGAACCATCGCCAAAACGCACTTTCGGGGCCGCCGAAGCGGCGCTTGGCGGCGGTATCCCACGCCGATGCCGTTTTTGTTCTATCGGCCGATTTTACGCTTTGATGTACTGGCGCCAACGTCATTTCACGTGTGTCCCACCCAGAGGAAGCCAGATGAACGTCAGCGCGTTCGACCTGTTCAAGATCGGCATCGGCCCGTCCAGTTCGCATACGGTCGGCCCGATGATCGCCGCGTGTCGCTTCGCGTCGCACGTGGAGGACGCGAACCTGCTCGGCTTCGTGCGCCGCGTGCGCGTCGAGCTGTACGGCTCGCTCGGCGCGACCGGCAAGGGCCACGGCACCGACAAGGCCGTGCTGCTCGGTCTCGAGGGCCACCTGCCCGACACGATCGATCCGGACCTGATCGAGCCGCGGCTCGCCGCGATCCGCGCGGAGAAATCGCTGTCGCTGCTCGGCAAGCAGACCGTCCGCTTCGAGGAAAAGGAGCACATCGGCTTCTATCGCAAGCTGATGAGCGGCACGAGCATCGTGCACCCGAACGGCATGCGTTTCCAGGCTTTCGACGAGCACGGCCAGTTGCTCGTCGAGAAAGAGTATTACTCGGTCGGCGGCGGCTTCGTCGTGAACCGCGACGGCGATCGCGTGAACGGCGTGCGCGCGGCGGTCGAGGTGCCGTACCCGTTCCGTACCGGCGACGACCTGATGCGCCAGTGCCGCGAACACGGGCTGTCGATCGCCGAGCTGATGATGCGCAACGAATCCGCACTGCGTCCCGCCGACGAAGTGCGCGCCGGGCTGCTTGCGATCTGGCGCACGATGGCCGCATGCGTCGAGCGCGGCTGCAAGGTCGAGGGCGACCTGCCGGGCCCGATGCGCGTGAAGCGCCGCGCGGCCGAGCTGAATGCCCGCCTGCGCGCGCGCTCGGAAGAGTCGCTGCGCGACCCGCTGTCGATGCTCGACTGGGTCAACCTGTACGCGATGGCCGTCAACGAGGAGAACGCGGCGGGCGGCCGTGTCGTCACCGCGCCGACCAACGGCGCGGCCGGCGTGATTCCCGCGGTGCTGCACTACTACGTGAAGTTCGTACCGGGCTCGAACGAAGCCGGCATCGTCGAATTCCTGATGACGGCCGCGGCGATCGGGATCATCTACAAGGAAACCGCGTCGATCTCCGGTGCGGAAGTCGGTTGCCAGGGCGAAGTGGGTGTCGCGTGCTCGATGGCCGCCGCCGCGCTCGCCGCGGTGATGGGCGGCACGCCCGACCAGGTCGAGAACGCGGCCGAGATCGGCATGGAGCACAACCTCGGGATGACCTGCGACCCGGTCGGCGGGCTCGTGCAGATCCCGTGCATCGAGCGCAACGCGATGGGCGCGATCAAGGCGCTGAACGCATCGCGCATGGCGCTCAAGGGCAACGGCCAGCACTACGTGTCGCTCGATTCGGTCATCAAGACGATGCGCGAGACGGGCGCGGACATGAAGACGAAATACAAGGAAACGTCGCGCGGCGGACTGGCCGTGAACGTCATCGAATGCTAAACGAAGGATCACCAACATGAGCCGCTACTCGATATTCAGCCTGTTCCGCAACGGCCTCTCGTATCACGAGAACTGGGAAAAGCAGTGGAAGAGCCCGGAACCGAAGAAGGAATACGACGTCGTGATCGTCGGCGGCGGCGGCCACGGCCTCGCGACCGCGTACTACCTCGCGAAGGAGCACGGGATCACGAACGTCGCGATCCTCGAGAAGGGCTGGATCGGCGGCGGCAACACCGCGCGCAACACGACGATCGTGCGCTCGAACTATCTGTGGGACGAATCGGCCGCGCTGTACGAGAAGGCGATGAAGCTGTGGGAAGGGCTGTCGCAGGACCTGAACTACAACGTGATGTTCAGCCAGCGCGGCGTGATGAACCTGGCCCACACGCTTCAGGACGTGCGTGACACCGAGCGCCGCGTGAACGCGAACCGGCTCAACGGCGTCGACGCCGAATTCCTGACGCCCGCGCAGATCAAGGAAATCGAGCCGACCATCAACCTGAACAGCCGCTACCCGGTGCTCGGCGCATCGATCCAGCGTCGCGCGGGGGTGGCGCGTCACGACGCGGTGGCCTGGGGCTTCGCGCGCGGCGCGGACCGCGCGGGTGTCGACATCATCCAGAACTGCCAGGTCACGGGCATTCGCCGCGAAGGCGGCGCGGTGGTCGGCGTCGATACGGTGAAGGGTTTCATCAAGGCGAAGAAGGTCGCGGTAGTGGCGGCCGGCAACACGACGACGCTCGCCGACATGGCCGGCGTGCGCCTGCCGATCGAAAGCCACCCGCTGCAGGCGCTGGTGTCCGAGCCGATCAAGCCGGTGGTCAACTCGGTGATCATGTCGAACGCGGTGCACGCGTACATCAGCCAGTCCGACAAGGGCGACCTCGTGATCGGCGCAGGCATCGACCAGTACACGGGCTTCGGCCAGCGCGGCAGCTTCCACATCATCGAAAGCACGCTGCAGGCGATCGTCGAGATGTTCCCGGTGTTCTCGCGCGTGCGGATGAACCGCCAGTGGGGCGGCATCGTCGACGTGTCGCCGGACGCGTGCCCGATCATCACCAAGACCGATGTGAAGGGCCTCTACTTCAACTGCGGCTGGGGCACCGGTGGCTTCAAGGCGACGCCCGGCTCGGGCTGGGTGTTCGCGCACACGATCGCCCGCGACGAACCGCATCCGCTGAACGCGCCGTTCGCGCTCGACCGTTTCTACACGGGCCACCTGATCGACGAGCACGGCGCTGCCGCCGTCGCGCACTGAACGAGGAGAAAAACATGTTGCTGATCGAATGTCCGTGGTGCGGGCCGCGCGCCGAATCCGAGTTCTCGTGCGGCGGTGAAGCCGACATCGTGCGCCCGGTGAACAACGAGAACATGACCGACCGCGAATGGGGCGAGTACGTGTTCATGCGCGAGAACAAGCGCGGGCTGCACAAGGAGCAATGGCTGCATGCGCAGGGCTGCCGCCGCTGGTTCAAGGCCACGCGCGACACGGTGACCTACGATATCAAGGGCTACGAAAAGTTCGGCGGTGAAGCTGCCGCCAACGCACACGAAGAGGGCACGAGCAAATGAGCCAGAAAGACCGCCTCGGCACCGGTGGCCGCATCAATCGCGCGATCCCGTTGACGTTCACGTTCAACGGCCGCACGTATCAGGGCTTCCAGGGCGACACGCTCGCGTCCGCGCTGCTCGCGAACGGCGTGCACTTCGTCGCGCGCAGTTTCAAGTACCACCGTCCGCGCGGGATCGTGACGGCCGACGTCGCGGAACCGAACGCCGTCGTGCAGCTCGAATCGGGCCCGTACACGGTGCCGAACGCACGCGCGACCGAGATCGAGCTGTACCAGGGGCTCGTCGCGTCCAGCGTGAACGCCGAGCCGACGCTCGAGAACGACAAGTACGCGATCAACCAGAAGCTCTCGCGCTTCCTGCCGGCCGGCTTCTACTACAAGACGTTCATGTGGCCGCGCAAGATGTGGCCGAAGTACGAAGAGAAGATCCGCGAAGCCGCCGGCCTCGGCAAGGCGCCGGAAGCGCTCGACGCCGATCGCTACGACAAGTGCTACGCGCACTGCGACGTGCTCGTGGTCGGCGGTGGCCCGTCGGGCCTCGCGGCCGCGCATGCGGCGGCCACGGCCGGCGCGCGCGTGATTCTCGTCGACGACCAGCGCGAGCTCGGCGGCAGCCTGCTGTCGTGCCGTGCGGAGATCGACGCGAAGCCCGCGCTGCAGTGGGTCGAGAAGATCGAGGCCGAGCTGCGCAAGCTGCCCGACGTGACGATCCTGTCGCGCAGCACCGCGTTCGGCTACCAGGACCACAACCTCGTGACGGTCACGCAGCGTTTGACCGATCATCTGCCGGTGTCGATGCGCAAGGGCACGCGCGAGCTGCTGTGGAAGGTCCGCGCGAAGCGCGTGATCCTCGCGACCGGCGCGCACGAGCGTCCGATCGTGTTCGGCAACAACGACCTGCCCGGCGTGATGCTCGCCGGCGCGGTGTCCACCTACGTGCATCGCTTCGGCGTGCTGCCGGGCCGCAACGCGGTCGTGTTCACGAACAACGATCGCGCCTACCAGGCCGCGCTCGACCTGAAGGCGTGCGGCGCGAAGGTGACGGTCGTCGATTCGCGCGCATCGTCGAACGGCGCGCTGCCGGCCGCCGCGAAGCGGCAGGGCGTGACGGTGATGAGCGGCGCGGTCGTGACGAGCGCATCGGGCAAGTGGCGCGTCTCGTCGGTCGACGTCGCGTCGCTCTCGAACGGCCAGGTGGGCGGCAAGCTGCAGACGCTGCCGTGCGACCTCGTCGCGATGTCGGGCGGCTTCAGCCCGGTGCTGCACCTGTTCGCGCAATCGGGCGGCAAGGCCTGCTGGAGCGACGAGAAGGCGTGCTTCCTGCCGGGCAAGCCCGTGCAGGCGGAGGCGAGCATCGGCGCGGCGGCCGGCGAATTCGGCCTGGCGCGTGCGCTGCGGCTCGCGGTCGATGCGGGCGTGGAAGCCGCGAAGGCGGCAGGCTTTACGGCTGCGCAGCGCGCGGTCGCGCCGCAGGTCGCGGAAACGGTCGAGGGCGCACTGCAGCCGCTGTGGCTCGTCGGCAGCCGCGAAGCCGCGGCGCGCGGCCCGAAGCAGTTCGTCGACTTCCAGAACGACGTGTCGGCCGCCGACATCCTGCTGGCCGCGCGCGAAGGCTTCGAGTCGGTCGAGCACGTGAAGCGCTACACGGCGATGGGCTTCGGCACCGACCAGGGCAAGCTCGGCAACATCAACGGGATGGCGATCCTCGCGGGGGCGCTCGGCAAGACGATTCCGGAAACGGGCACGACGACGTTCCGCCCGAACTACACGCCGGTGTCGTTCGGCACGTTCGCGGGCCGCGAGCTCGGCGATTTCCTCGATCCGATCCGCAAGACCTGCGTGCACGAGTGGCACGTCGAGCACGGCGCGCTGTTCGAGGACGTCGGCAACTGGAAGCGGCCGTGGTACTTCCCGAAGAACGGCGAGGATCTCCATGCGGCCGTGAAGCGCGAATGCCTCGCGGTGCGCAACAGCGTCGGCATCCTCGACGCGTCGACGCTCGGCAAGATCGACATCCAGGGCCCGGACGCAGTGAAGCTGCTGAACTGGATGTACACGAACCCGTGGAACAAGCTCGAAGTGGGCAAGTGCCGCTACGGGCTCATGCTCGACGAGAACGGGATGGTGTTCGACGACGGCGTGACGGTGCGCCTCGCCGACCAGCATTTCATGATGACGACCACGACGGGCGGCGCGGCGCGCGTGCTGACGTGGCTCGAGCGCTGGTTGCAGACCGAATGGCCCGACATGAAGGTGCGGCTGTCGTCGGTTACCGATCACTGGGCGACGTTCGCGGTGGTCGGCCCGAAGAGCCGCAAGGTCGTGCAGAAGGTGTGCCAGGACATCGACTTCGGCAACGAGGCGTTCCCGTTCATGAGCTACCGGAACGGCACCGTCGCGGGTGCGAAGGCGCGCGTGATGCGGATCAGCTTCTCGGGCGAGCTCGCCTATGAAGTGAACGTGCCGGCGAACGCGGGCCGCGCGGTATGGGAAGCGTTGATGGCGGCCGGCGCCGAGTTCGACATCACGCCGTACGGCACCGAGACGATGCACGTGCTGCGCGCGGAGAAGGGCTACATCATCGTCGGCCAGGATACCGACGGCTCGGTCACGCCGTACGACCTCGGGATGGGCGGGCTCGTCGCGAAGTCGAAGGATTTCCTCGGCAAGCGTTCGCTCGCGCGTTCGGATACCGCGAAGGAAGGCCGCAAGCAGTTCGTCGGCCTGCTGACCGAGGACGAACAGTTCGTGCTGCCGGAAGGCGCGCAGATCGTCGCGAAGGACACGCAGGTGTCGGCGGTCGATCCGACGCCGATGATCGGCCACGTGACGTCGAGCTACTACAGCCCGATCCTGAAGCGCTCGATCGCGCTCGCGGTGGTAAAGGGCGGCCTGAACAAGATGGGCGAGAGCGTCGTGATTCCGCTGGCCAACGGCAAGCGCGTCACCGCGAAGATCTCGAGCCCGGTTTTCTACGATACCGAAGGGGTGCGCCAGCATGTGGAATGAAACCAGAAACCAGACGCAGGTGGCGGGCGCGGGCGGCGTGACGCTTGAATCGCCGCTCGTCGGCGCGGCCGACGTGCTGAAGCCGCACCAGGCGCGCGCCTCGAAGAAGTTCACGCTGCGCGAGCGGCCGTTCCTCGATCTCGTCAACGTGCGCGGCGAGTTGAGCGATCCGGCGTTCGTGAGCGCGTTCGAGCGCGTGGTCGGCTGCCGGCCGCCCGCGGCGCCGAACACGGTTGCGCGCGGCGCCGAGTACGACGTGCTGTGGCTCGGCCCCGACGAGTGGCTCGTGCGCTCGCACGGGCCCGTGCCGGCCGGTGTGCTCGAAGCGAAGCTCGCGGAGGCCGTGCAGGGTTCGTATGCGGCGGCCGTCGACGTCGGTAGCGGCTATACGGTTGTCGAGATCGGCGGCGAATGCGTGCGCGACGTGCTCGCGCGCGGCTGCCCGCTCGATCTCCATCCGCGTGCGTTCAAGCCGGGCCAGTGCGCGCAGTCGCACTACTTCAAGTCGTCGATCGTGCTGATCCCGACCGGTGACGATGCGTTCGAGATCGTCCTGCGCCGCAGCTTCGCCGACTACTTCGTGCGCATCATGCTCGACGCGGCCGCGCCGCTGGCATCATGAAGCCGTTCGACGAACCGTTCGTGGCGATCGACGCGCCGCGCCTGCGCGGGCGCGGCTGGAGCGTGTTCGTCGACGAACTGAAGGTGCCCGCGCGGATCGGCATTCATGCGCACGAGCATGAAGCGCCGCAGCCGATCGTGATCGATGCAAGGCTCGGCTATCGGTGCGAGCCGAGCGAGCAGGGCGAGTGGATCGATTACGACGGCTATTGCGCGCGTGTTGCCGCGTTCCTGTCGCACAAGCCGCATACACGATTGCTCGAGACGCTGGTCGCCGATCTCGCGGTGCTGTCGTTCCGCGAGTGGCCGGCGCTCGAGTCGCTGACGCTGTCGGTGTACAAGCCGAAGATCCGGCCCGGCACCAAACGGGTCGGCGTGTCGCTCGACTGGACGCGCGGGGATTATTTGAGGTGGACGGGCGCGGCGGGGCAGTTTTGATGCGGAAGGAGGTGGGCGGCGGGGATGATGGGGCGATGGAGGTCGGCCGGGTGGGTACGTGCTCACGAGTTCGCATAGTTCCTGAAATATGCGAATAATTGATCGTTTCCGGCGTTCTAACCGATAATTCCGATATTTACGTAACAATGCCGCCGGCGCGCAGTCGGCGGCGCTTTTGTTCCTGGTATCCCGGAATTATGGCTCGTACATTGCCGCGCCCGATTGCATCCCCCGATCCGCTTGCACCGGATCTTGCGGCGTTGGGCGCTCGTCCGCAACCGGCGGGCGCAGAACCAGATGCGGATCGATGACGCGGCCGATATGCTCGGCGTCTCCAAGGACGTGCTGTCGCGTCTCGAAAACGGCCGGGCAGTGGGCGTCGACAAACTGTTCAAGGTGCTCGACGGCCTGGGGCTTAATGTGCTCGTCGTGCCGAAACGCGAAGTGCCCGTGGCGCGCAAGGCGCTGCATGAATTGGCCGAGCCGCCCGATCCGACCGTGTCGCGAGAGGGTGCCTGATGGTTCATCGCCTGCGCATCGCGCCGATGGTGCCCAACGTGAACACCGCGCTGCTTTGACGTCGAGCGTTCCGCGGGCGATCGCCGCGGCACCCGTTCCAGCGTGTCGCAGCGATCGCCCCGATCGGTCGCGTCAAGCCGCAGCCGCCCCATCCAGCGCCGGATAATCCACATACCCGCGCGCATCGCCGCCGAAGAACGTCTCGTGCCGCGCATCGTTCATCGGCGCGCCCGTCTTCAGCCGCGTCACGAAATCCGGATTCGCCAGCACCATCTGCCCGTACGCTTCGAGATCGGCGAGCCCCGTCTTCAAGTCCGCGCCGATCGCGTCGCGCGCGCGGCCCGGTCGGTTCAGGATCAGCATGCCGTTCCAGCGCGCGCGGAGGTCGGCCAGCAGCGCTTCATTGCCATGATGCATCACGTGCAGGTAAGCGAGGCCGAGACGGTCGAGTTCGGTCACCAGATAGCGGTTCAGGTCCGGCCCTTGCTCGCCTTCGTCCACGCCGCCGAGCGTGGCGCCGGGCGACAGGCGGATCGCGGTGCGGTCGGCGCCGATCTCGTCGGCGATCGCCGTCGCGACCTCGATCGCGAAGCGGGCGCGGTTCTCGGTCGAGCCGCCATACGCGTCGGTGCGCGTGTTCGCATTCGGCGAGAAGAACTGCTGGACGAGATACCCGTTCGCACCGTGGATCTCGACGCCGTCGGCGCCGGCCTCGATCGCGCGGCGCGCCGCGGTGCGGAAGTCGTCGACGGTCGCGCGCACTTCCTCGGTCGTCAACGCGCGCGGCACCGGGATGTCCTGCATCCCCTTGAGCGTGAACATCTGCGCGCCCGGTGCGATCGCCGACGGCGCGACACCCTGCCGGTGATGCGGCGTATTGTCCGGATGGGACATGCGCCCGACGTGCATCAGCTGGATGAACAGCCGGCTGCCGCGCGCATGCACGGCGTCGCTGATGGTCTTCCAGCCGGCGACGTGCGCGTCGGTATAGATGCCGGGCGTGGTGAGATAGCCCTGCCCGTCGTCGGAAGGCTGCGTGCCTTCGGTGACGATCAGGCCCAGGCTCGCGCGCTGCGCGTAGTATTCGGCGGCCCATTGGCCGGGCGTGCCGTCGACGGCCGCGCGGCTGCGCGTCATCGGCGCCATGACGAGGCGGTTTTGCAGCGTGTAGCGGCCCACGCGGGCCGGGGTGAACAGTTGGCTCATGATGCGTTGCTCCTCGAAGTTCGGGACGGCGGCACCGGGACGATGCCGGTTCAGGCTTCGGCCGCGCATCGTTGCGCGGGCCTCGCCTCCACGCAGCTATCATCCATTGCTTCCTTTTCGGGATAAAGCGGGTAATCTGGATAACATTGATCCATTGGTGGAGCAATGAGCATGGAGCTGCTGAACGACATGGCGCTGTTCGTCGAAGTCGTGAAGGCGAAGGGCTTTCGCAGCGCGGCCGAGACGCTGGGGATGCCGAACTCGACGCTGTCGCGGCGTATCGGCGCGCTGGAGAAGGCGATCGGGCTACGGCTGCTGCATCGCACGACGCGCCGGATCGAGCTGACCGAGGCCGGCCGGCTGTACTTCGAGCGCTGCACGCGCATCGTCGACGAGGCGCGACTCGCGCACGAGCAGCTCGGCGATCTGCTGGCCGAACCGACGGGCGTGCTGCGCGCATCGTTTCCGGTCGATTTCGCCGTGACCTACCTGGCGCCGCTGATCGTCGAGTTCTCGAATCGTTACCCGAAGCTGACGTTCGATTTCGAGCTGACGTCGCGGCGTGTCGATCTGGTGAGCGAACCGTTCGACGTGGCGATCCGCATGGGCGAATCCGACGATTCCCAGCTGATCGCGCGGCGGCTGGCTACGCTCGGGAACTACCTGTATGCGTCGCCCGGCTATCTCGCGCGCGAGGGCGAGCCGCACACGCCGGACGACCTGGCGCGGCACGCGTGCCTCAGCCTGGCGAAGGCCGGCACGTGGACGCTGCATGACGGCACGCGCACCGTCGCGGTACCGGTGAGCAGCCGTTTCGCGATAAACAGCGTCGGCATGCTGCGGCGCCTGGCCACGCTCGATGCGGGCATCATCGTGCTGTCGGAAGAGATCGTCGCGGATGATCTGGCCGCCGGCCGGTTGCGCCACGTGATGCCCGCATGGGAAGGCGAGCCGATTCCCGTCTATGCGATGACGGAAACGCGGCTGCTGCCCGCGAAGACGCAGCATTTCATCGAGTTTTTGCGGGAGCGTTTCGCGCGGGCGTGACGGGCGATATGCACGACATCACGAATCGCCTGCGACGCGAGTTGTCTGCCAGACCGCGAGCGTGGTGAGCGGTCGCGAGCCATCCACGCCCGCGAATACTGTCTGGAATCGAGTGATTCAAGCAGGTCGGGCGTAGAGGGATAATCGATTCCGGATCAGGCATCACGCAACACGCAACACTTCAAGCATCGACACCGAATGCGCGTCCTCCGCAATGTCGCGCTGTCCATTCTTCGTCGAACCTGTCGAAGTGGCGTCCAATGACGTTCCTGCAACTTCGTCGAGCCGATAGCCGTGCGTGTACACGGCACTCAGGCGAAGACCGTTTTCCGGACGCAGCATCAACTTTTGGCGAAGTCGATAGATATGGGTGTCGAGGCTCCTCGATGTCCCGTCGAGCGTTCTACCCCATGCGCACACTGCCAGCGTGTCCCGGGGCATCAACCTGCCAAGATTCTCGAACAAGCACCTCGCCAGCGTGAACTCTTTCGAGGTCAATTCGATCGTCTCGCCGCGAAACGAAATGCATTGTGCCGCCGGGTCCAGTACGTAAGCGCCAACCTGCGTCGAGGTCGTATGGCTCCTTTCATGACCATGTCGACGCAACAGCGCCATGACGCGCGCAGCAAGTTCAAGTTCCCGAATGGGCTTGGCAATATACGCATCAGCCCCCGCCTCGAGCGCGGCAACGACGTCCGTCTCGAGAACCCTGGCAGTCAGAAACATCACGGTAGGCTCGTCGCCGAGATTCGCGCGTATCCAGTGCAACATTTCGATACCGCTCATCGTAGGTAAATGCCAGTCAAGCACAACCAGTTCAACACGCCGGGACCGGAGAAACCGTACGGCATGCTCACCATCACGCACACGGCATATTTCTTGACGCCGATTCTTTAATGCCCTTTCGAAAACCGATGCTTGAATCGGGTCGTCCTCAATCAACAAGATGTTCATTGCGTCACCACTCGGTATTGCGCCTGCGTTTCGAATCGGTGGACATCCGGTCAAACGTCGCCGTGGGGCATGCATATGCCCGTTTGTCTGCCGATTCGCTTACCATCATTCGCAATTGATGTTCAGCGCGCCCGATACTCATGGCTTTCCGCCTTATCCTGTCCGAGCACGTACGTGCCGCGATCGAAATCAGCTCGTGTTTCGCCATTATCGGGACGGGCCATCAACCCAATCCCGCTTCCCCATCGACGAACCCGGGAATCGGACAAGCAGTCGCGATGTGTTCCCGGTACGGGTGAATTCGAATTCGCTGGTCGGCGCCTTTATCGTGGGCGCCGTTTATATTTGGATACAAGAATGAAAACACCCGGAAAACCGCCGTTATTGCGAGAGTCCTTATAGCGACACTCGATCCAGGAATTTTTTGATCTCGAGAGAGTAGGCGCCGGGATGCGAAAACCTGAACATGTGACCCGTGCGCGGCATGACGACTTCCTGTGCGTGCGTTATGCCATCCAGGAGGATCCCTGCCGCTTCTTTGCCGATCAGCTTGTCATCCGCGGGAGTCAGAATGAGCGTGGGGACGTCGATATTTTTAAGCTTGGCCGTATAGTCCGTCGTTTCGATCGACCGCATACGGTTGACGTAGGCTTTGTGTGGCGTCTCCTTGACGAAGAGGGCGCGAGTCTTTCCGGTCGACCATGCAATCTCCCCGTCCTTGTCGAACGACGAAGCCAGTTGCGCTGCGTGTAAGCGAAGGGTCGTCTGCCGGTAAAAGGGCCCGGGGAAGAATGGTGCCAGCGCTGCCAGCGTCTTGAGCAGGGGCGACGTGATCGGGCTCCTGGCAAAACCGCCGGAGAGCACCAGGCCCTTGAGGCTCTTCGGCTGTCGCATCGCAACCGCGATCGAGGAGACGGCGCCATATGAGTCGCCCACCAGCACATAGTTCTCGAGGTCCTTCGTTTGGTCGATGAGGAAGTCGGCCAACTGTTCCAGATCGCTCACGTCGTCCGGCAAACGAAGGGTGCGCATGGTGCGGTGCTGCAAGGCGGTCAACTGGTCAAGGTGCCACGGGGCGCCCGAGAAGCAGGGAATCATGACCAAGGTGGGCTCTTTCACTGGGGTACTCCTGTCGGGGTGAATGAACGATGACCCGACTTTAGGAGGACCGCGGCGTTCGATCCAATGGCATTTGCACACGATGTCGATGCACGAGATTCATGGCCTCATGGTCGCGCCAACGACGACGGGCCCCTGCCGATGCTCAGCCGGCAAGCATCATGCCGGTAATCCACTGAACGACGGGTTCGTTGGCGCGCCCTCGGGCTCGTATGACGAGCACCTCCCAGCTTGGCAACGCCAACGGGAGCTCAAAAAGGCTCAGTTGTGCCGTCTCTTGCAACCGCAGTGCGACCCGCTCGGCGACGACGGCAATCGATTCCGAAGCACCAACCATGAACGGAACCGCCAGGAAGCTGGGGCACGTGGCGCTCACCTTGCGGTTACGGCCTATGGACTCCAGCGCATCGTCGACGGCACCCCGCGCATCGCCGCGCGGCGAGACCAGGATGTGGGGTAGCCGAACGAAGTCGCCCAGATCCATGTGCAGCTTGTTACCTCGTTTGACCAGCGCCGCGTGCCCCTTGCGGGCAATGCCGATGAAGCGCTCTTTATGGACGATATGGCACTCGAAACGCTGCGGGATCTGAAAAAAGGAGCCCGCCCCCAATACGATGTCGAGCTCGCCACTGTCCAGCATGCGCAGGGCGGATTCGGCGTCGGCCGGCCTGAGCTTCAGCACCGCGCTAGGCGCGGCGGCCTGGATTTTTGCCAGAACCGGGCTGATGACCGTCAATACGGCGTGATCGGTGGCTGCTACCGAGAGCGTCCCTTGAAAGCGGCCGGGATCGAACGCGCCACGCGGACTGACGACGAGCCTCACCGACTCGAGCACCGTCGCCACTTGCGGCATCAATTCGACAGCCAGCGGCGTCGGCTCGATCCCGCGGGGGTGACGAATGAAAAGCTGATCGTCGAAAGCGGCACGCAGTCTCGACAACGCGTGGCTGGTCGCGGACTGGGACAAATGCAGTTTTGCAGCGGCTCGGCCGACGTGCCGCTCCGTCCAGAGCGCCTCCAGTACAACCAGCAGGTTGAGATCGAAACGCGTCAGATCGAGGGGCTTCATGCGGCACGAGTCGTCGAATGTCAACGGACCCTAGTTGCTGCGGGCCGACGTCGGGTTCGACGTCTCGCTGACCGGCACCATGCGGCCCTTCGCGTCATTGGAGGCTTTCGCGGTGTTCGCGTCGTCGGGTTCGAGCACGAACCGGAACGAATCGACGCGCTGCATCACCTTCGCCGCATACGCGTTCGACCCGCCATAGCTCTTCAGCCCGGCCTGCACGTTGCCGCCTGCCGCCCTCACGTAGCCCGACAGGATGGCCGACCCGGCTTCGACGTTCGCGTTCGGCTCGGTCAGGTCCTTCACGTTGCGCAGCAGGCCGCGGTGCGCGGCCGGTACGACCTGCATCAGCCCGGTCGCGCCATGCTGGCCGCGTGCCTTTTCCTGGAAGCGCGATTCGATCGAGATGATGGCGTAAACGAGTGCGGGAGGCAGCGAATATTTCGTCGCGGTAACGCTCACGATATCGGCGAGCTTCGCGGCCCGTTCCTTCGCGACGCCGAACTTCTTCGTCAGGTAGGCCGTGATGCGGCGGTTTGCTTCGTTCGGCTGATCGTTGGCGTCGGCGAGCGGCGCGGATGCGACGGGCGGCGCCGATGCAATCGCTTCGGGCGCGGACGCGGGCAGCGCGGGCGCTTGCTGCGCCGATGCCTGGTGCGCGATGCCGAACGAAAGCACGATTAGCGAGAGAAACCGTCGCATGGTGAAGTGCGGGGAAATGAGAGGCGCATAGTATATCGGCCAATCTCCAAGGGTTGTCGAACGCCGGCTCGAATGAAAGCGGCATGTAGGCTTGTTTCGGTGCGCAACGAATCGATAGGGCGATCGTTGCGCGGACACGCATCGTAGTCCAGATAAACGCCGCGCAATCTCGCGCTGACGTTTTTTAACACACGCATAAAGCGTGCTGCGCCGCAGACCTTACGCGCGCCGTGCGGCCGCCACCCGTGCAATCGCGCCGATCGCATCGCTGACGAGCACCGCAAGCAGCCCGACGATTACGCCGCCCTGCAGCACGAATGCGGTATTCGACGTCTGCAAACCCGCGATGATCACGTCGCCGAGCCCGCGCGCGGCGACTGTCGAGCCGATCGTCGCGGTGCCGAGATTGATCACGACCGCGAGCCGGACCCCGTTGACGATCACCGGAAACGCGAGCGGCAGCTCGACCGAAACGAGTTGCTGCCAGCCGCTCATCCCCATCCCGCGCGCGGCGTCGACAACATCGCGCGGCACGTCCTCGAGCCCCGCGATCGTGCTTTCGAACACGGGCAGGAGGCCATACAGCACGAGCGCAATCAGCACGGGCTTCAATCCGAAGCCGACGGCCGGCACCGCGAGCGCGAGCACCGCGACGGGCGGGAAGGTCTGGCCGATATCGACGACGCTGCGCGCGACCGGCAGGAAATCCGCGCCCCACGGCCGCGTGACCGCGATGCCGGCCGCGACCGCGACGATCGTGCCGATCAGGCTGGACAGCGCGACCGTGCCGAGATGCGCGAGCGTGAGGTCGAGCAGGCTCGCGCGATCGTAGATGACCGGCGCGCCGTTGTCCGCGAACGGTGCGAACAAGCCTTGCAGCCATGCAGGGCGCAACAGCAGCACGAGCAGCAGTGCGAGCGCGGCCGCGCGGGCCGCGTGGGCAGGCAGCCGCCGGGGCAGCGCCGCACGCGCAGGCCGCACGCCGTGCGTCGTCATGCGGGCTTCCTCGCGTGTGCGCGGATCGCGTCGAGCGTGATGCGGCGCGTGTTGTGGCCGTCGCCATCTCCGACCGGCAGCACATCGACACCGCGCCACAGCAGCTCGGACACCGCATCGCGCAGCGTGCGTGTCGCGGCGATCGGTTCGCCGTCGGCATGACCGGGTTCGGCCACCGCGTCGATCGGTGTCAGCGCGAGCAGGCGCAGCGGCCGGTCGACGCCGGCGACGAGCTGCTCGACGACGCCGGCCGCCGGCTTGCCGAGAATCTCGGCCGGCGAAGCGACCTGCAAGAGCCGGCCGGCGTCCATCACCGCGATCGTGTCGCCGAGCTTCAGCGCTTCCTCGATATCGTGCGTGACGATCACGACCGTGATGCCGAGGCGGCGCTGCAGCGCGAACAGGTCGTCCTGCGCCTTGTTGCGGATGATCGGATCGAGCGCGCCGAACGGCTCGTCCATCAGCAGCATCGCGGGCTCGGCCGCGAGCGCGCGCGCCACGCCGACGCGTTGTTGCTGGCCGCCCGACAGTTCGTGCGGCAGCTTGTCCGCGAACTCGGCCGGCGCGAGATGGAACAGGTCCAGTAATTCGTTCACGCGCGCATCGATGCGATCGGCCGGCCAGCCGAGCAGGCGCGGCACGGTCGCGATGTTGCGCGCGACGCTCCAGTGCGGAAACAGTCCGTGCCCCTGGATCGCATAGCCGATGCCGCGGCGAAGCTGTTCGGGCGCAACGGTGGCCGTATCGACACCGTCGATGCGGATCGTGCCGCTGGTGGGCGCGATCAGCCGGTTGATCATGCGCAGCAGCGTCGACTTGCCGCTGCCCGATGCGCCGACGAGTGCGGTGATGGTGCCGCGCTGCATCGTCAGCGATACGTCGTCGACGGCGACGATATCGCCGAAGCGTTTGCCCGCGCGTTCGATCTCGATCATCCTGCACGCCCCTTCGCGAGCGTGGTCGCGGCTTCGAACATGACGGCGGCCACCAGCGCGAGCGCGATCGTCGGGATCGCGCCAAGCAGCACGAGATCGGCGGCCGATTGCCCGATCCCCTGGAAAATGAAGGTGCCGAATCCGCCGCCTCCGATCAGCGCGGCGACCGCGGTCAGCCCGATGTTCTGCACGAGCACGATGCGCACGCCGCTCAGGATCACCGGCAGCGCGAGCGCGAGATCGACGCGCAGCAACCGCTGCGCGCGCGTCATGCCCATCGCGCGCGCCGCTTCCGTGACGTGCGGCGGCACCTGGCCGAGCCCGACCGCGACGCTCGACGCAATCGGCAGCAGCGAATACAGGAACAGCGCGAGCACGGCCGGCGCGACGCCGATGCCGCGGATGCCCAGCGCGGCCGCGAGCGGCACGTGCGCGGCGAGCAAACCGAGCGGCGCCATCATCAGCCCGTACATCGCGATGCTGGGGATCGTCTGCACGACATTGAGCACGGGCATCGCGACGGTACGCACCGCTGCGATGCGCGCGCAGGCGATGCCGAGCGGCACGCCCGCGACGAGCGCGGCGGCCACCGAGCCGCCCGCGAGCGACACGTGCCGGATCGCCTCGCGCCAGAAATCGTCGCTGCGCACCGCGTATTCGCGCATCACCGAGAGGCCGTCCCACCAGCCGCTCGCGAGCGGCACCGAAATCGCCGCTATCGCGACGACGAGCGCGGCGAGACGCCGCCACGGGCCGAATGCGAGCCGCGCGAGTGCGTCGGCGACCAGCACGGCCCACGCGAACAGCAGCAGCCAGACGCCGGAGGAGGGCGACACGCGGGCGAGCGTGTCGTCAGGTGCGACGACGTGCGTCGCGGCCGCACCGACCGCGTACGCGAGCGTGGCGAGCCACGTGCAGCCGGCGGCGAGCCGCCAGGCGGGGCGGCTTGCCGTCATCGCCCACAGCGCGCCGGCGATCCACAGCGCGGCGAGTACGGCGCCCTGTACGGCGGGCAGCGCGGCGAACACCGACAGGTCGGCGCCGGCCGCGATCCGGTTCGGCCTCAGCACCGCGAACGGCAGGCCGAGCACGGCGACGATCGTCAGTACGCCGATCAGGATGCCGACCTTGTCGGGTGTCACGCGCCGCGCGGACGCCGCCGCGCGATCCGTCATTTAACGAAGCCCTTCGATTTCAGATAGCTTTTCGCGACGCCGGCCGCCGGCTCGCCGTTGATCTGGATACGCGCGTTCAGCGACTGCAGCGTCTTCAGGTCGAGGCTCGCGAACACGGGCTTCAGGTAGTCGGCGATCTGCGGATGGGCTTTCAGCACGGCTTCGCGGATCACGGGCGTCGGCGCATAGACGGGCTGCACGTGCTTGTCGTCGTCGAGCACCGCGAGGCCGCTTGATGCGATGCCGCCGTCGGTGCCGTAGACCATCGCGGCGTTCACGCCGTCGGTCTGGTTCGCGGCGGCCTTGATCGTCGCGGCCGTGTCGCCGCCGGACAGCACGACGAGCTGCTCGGGCTTCAGCTTGAAGCCGTACGCCTTCTCGAATGACGGCAACGCGGACGCGCTGTTCACGAATTCGGCCGACGCGGCGAGTTTCAGTTTGCCGCCGCCCGCGACCCACTTGCCGAAATCGGAGAAGGTCTTCAGATGCTGCGACTGCGCGACCGGCGCGAGCACGGCGACGCCCCATGTGTTGTTCGCGGGCGCCGGGGCGAGCCACACGAGATGGTTCGCCGCGTAGTCGAGCTTCTTCGCGGTGTCGTAGCCCTGGCTTGCGTTCTTCCACACGGGATCGTCGGCCTTGTTGAAGAAGAACGCGGCGTTGCCCGTGTATTCGGGGTAGATGTCGATCTCGCCGCTCGTGAGCGCCTTGCGCACGATCGGCGTCGTGCCGAGCGCGATCTTTTCGGTGACCGGAATGCCGTGGGCCTTCAGCACCTGCGCAATGAGGTTGCCGAGCAGGTTGCCTTCGGTGTCGATCTTCGACGACACCACGACGGGCGTGTCGGCGTGCGCGCCGGGCGCGACGAGCGCGGCGGCGAATGCGAGGCCCAGGATCCGGGCGGGCAGGGCGAGCTTCATGAGCCAATCTCCAGGACGGGGGCGTACGCCGAAAGTTACTTGACTGAGCCGGCTTTGGCAAACCGTGCGCGGCGGCGTGCCCACAGCCCGCGTGGGGATAACCCGCATCCGTCACGCGGGCTTGTTACACTGAGATCCATTCCCGCCTGCGGACACTTCCTGCCATGAAGCCCGAGCTGCTGGTCCTCATCGCATTGCGCGGCGACGCGCATCGCGAGATCGCCGCGTCGTTCGACGTGCGCTACGCCCCGACTGCCGAAGAACGCGAACGCGCGATCGCCGAATACGGCGGCACGATACGCGCGGTGCTGACCAACGGCAGCACGGGGCTCACCGCCGCCGAGATCGATCGTCTTCCGCAACTCACGTTCGTCAGCGCGCTCGGCGCCGGCTACGAGCATATCGACGTTGCGCATGCGAAGGCGCGCGGCGTCACGGTCGTGACGGGTGCCGGCACCAACGACGATTGCGTCGCCGATCACGCGTTCGCGCTGCTGCTCGCGGCGGTGCGCGGTGTCGTGCGGCTCGATGCGAAAACCCGCGCGGGCGTGTGGCGCGAAGGGCTGCCGATGCCGCCGAACGTATCGGGCAAGAAGCTCGGCATCGTCGGGCTCGGCAAGATCGGCGAGAAGTGCGCGCGCCGCGCGGCCGGCTTCGATATCGAGATCGGTTATCACAACCGGTCGGAGAAGAAGGTTCCCTACCGCTATTTCGACCGCGTCGACGCGCTCGCGCAGTGGGCCGATTTCCTGATCGTCGCGACGCCGGGCGGCGCGGGCACGCGGCACCTGATCGATCGTGCGGTGCTCGATGCGCTCGGCCCCGGCGGGTTCGTCGTCAACGTGTCACGCGGCAGCGTTGTCGATACCGCTGCTTTGGCGGAAGCGTTGCGCGAAGGGCGCATCGCGGGTGCGGGGCTCGACGTGTACGAAGGCGAACCGGAGCCGCCGCGTGCGCTGACGGATCTCGACAGCGTCGTGCTGACGCCGCACATGGGCGGCTGGTCGCCCGAGGCGCTCGATCGGTCGGTGCGGCAGTTTCTCGACAACGCCGCGCGGCATTTCGCGGGGCAGCCGGTGCTGACGCCGGTTTAAGTCACGATTGAGTCGGGTTTTTCGGACATAAAACAGTGCGGACGGCGACCGACGTCGAAACGACATCGGTCGCCGTCCGCTTTGCGTCACGCGCGCCCGCTCAGGACGAAGCCGAAGCCAGCGGCACCGTCACCGACGTACCGGCCGGATCGAGCGTCAGGCCCGTGCCCGGCGTCGGGCGCAGCGTGGCCTCGTTGTCGCTGGACAGCACGACGAGCCCCAGCCGGTGGCCGGCTTCCAGCTTGTAGTCACGCGGCATGAACGTCAGCTTCAGGTCGTACGGCATGCCGGGCAGCACGGGCTCCGAGCGCCACTCGGACCACCGGTTGCGCGGGTCGGTCCACGCACGCGTGACGATCGTGGCCGTGCCGTCCGGCGCACGATCGACCAGCAGGGCCGTCACGTTGGCTACCGCCGTGAAGGTCAGCCTGACGCGTGCGGTCGCGGCGCCGGACAGGCGTGTCGCGGCCGTGAGCGGCGCGGTTTCGAAACGGCTGCGGTTCTCGCCCGTCGGCGCGTTCGCCAGCGTGAGCGCGGTGATGCGCGCATCGTCGGTGAAACGGGCGAGCGGGCCGCCGGTCGGCAGTCGCAGCAGCGTGCCTGTGCCCGCGCCGTCGCCGCCCGCGAAATACGTGACCGGCGTGGCATGGCGTGCGGCCCAGTCCGCTTCCTTCAGCAGCGTGCCGTCCGCCTGCTCGATCACCGCGCGCGGATCGCGTTCGACGCCGTTGTCGAAACCGATCAGGTAGCGCGTAAACCAGCGGTTCACTTCGGCGGTCCACGCATCGGCCATCGCCGGCACGTGGGTCGGGTCGGTGTGCTTCAGGCGATGCAGCCACAGCTGCGTCGGTACGCCCTGGCGCCGCATCGCGAGATGCCACGACGTCGACTGGTCGACGCGCACGTTGTCGTCGGTCAGCCCCTGCGCGACGAGCGCCGGCGCGACCGCGTATGCGGTGGGAATGTCGCGCGCGGCCCAGAACGGCGAATAGTCGCCGGTCTTGCGGTCTTCCTGCTGCAATGCTTCGTCGATCAGGTGCGTGCAGCGCTCCGGATGCGCGTTCGTCAGCAGCGCCTTGATGTACACATCGACGTCCTCGCCCTGATAGCCTTCCGGCGCGCGCACGAGCCCGCCCGAGCGGTAGTAGCCGTACATGTTCGTCAGCCCGGCGACCGGCACGATCGCGTCGAGCCCGCGCGTGCGCAGGCTCGCGACCATCTTCGGCAGCGTGCCGTCGTACGACACGCCGTACATGCCGACGTGGCCCGTCGACCAGTTCGCGACGACCGTCTTGCCGTTCGCGTCCTTCGCGGTCGCGTCGCGGCCGAGCCAGCGGATCACCGATGCCATCGCGACCGATTCGTCGCGCGTGAGGATCGTCGGGCAGCCGTCCGAGCCGGCGGTGCCGAGCGAATCCGCGTAGACGATCGTGAAGCCGCGAGGGATGAAATAGCTCTCGATCCACGAGCGCCCGGCGGCGGCCGCTTCGACCTGCTGCTGCAGCCGCACCTGCGGCGCGGCGGCCATGATGCGCGCGGATGTCGATGCGGCCGCGGCGGCCGATGCGTTGGCGGCGGGGTGCGGCGTGCCGTCGAGTTCGACGTCGACGTTGTGGTCGGGGCTGTCGGCGAGGCCCGCGTAGTACGGGCTGGCGAGCACGATGACGGGCGTGCGCGCGCCGTTCGCGGTTTCGCTCGGGCGCACGATGCGCACGTGGATGCGGTCGCGCGTGCCGTCGCCGTCGGAATCGACCGGCGTGTCGACCCACGCGTTCTCCTCGATCGTGCCGCCCGACAGCGACGGCTGCACCTGGCCGTTCGCGATCACGGGCCGGTAGCGGCCGCCGCTGGCCGGATTGGCGTACGGCACGCCGGACGGCGAAATGCGTGATGCCGGTGATTGCTTGTCGGCCGCGGCGGCGGCGGCCCCCTCTTGTTGGCCCTGCGCGAGCGCGGAGACGCCCGCCACGCTGCCGCCGTCGTCGCCGCCGCATGCGGCGAGCGTCGCGGCTGCAACGAGCGCGGGAAGCCACGCGCGACGCAATCCGGTTCGATGAATGTCCATTGTCGACCTCTTGTTGTGATTGTCTGGAACCGGACGGCCCGCGATATGCCCCCTGCGGCCCGGCCGGGTGCTGCATCGGATGAAACGGAACGGCACCTTCGAAAGCGCCGGGCGCGATGCCCGGGTGTCACGGCCGGCGTCGACGCGCGTCACGCATCGCGCAACCCGGCGGGTGTCGGGGCGACGGCATCGCCCCGAACGGACAGCGTCAGCGCGGCGGCTGGTTCGTGCCGCACGGTCGATGCGAGGCAGGCGGTACGAAATGAACGCAGGAGTGCGAATCAAATGCGGGCATACCCGATCTTCCTTCAGGTTTCAGATGAAACGGAACGGCACGATGCGATGAGGCGGGGATGTTGCGAACGGCGGTGCTGCAACGGCAGGAAAGCGCGACGCGAGTCGGCGGCGCTGGCCGGAATGCTTTCCGGAAGCTTGCGCAAAACTTATCTCAGTGAAATCTCGGTGTCAAACTTTTTTAGTTTGAGTCAAACAAAGTTTTGAGGCGCGCCGAGCGATCGGTTTCAATTCGTCGAGGCGCAGCCGGATGCCGGTCGGTGCGCGCACGTTGAACAGCGTCTGCGCGTCGCGGAGATGGATGTACGCGAGCGCGCTGTCGTACTGGTAGTGGCCCGACTCGAACGTACCGACCACGTTGAACTGCCGGAACCGCGGCAGCGCATCGCCGATGCGCGCGGTGTTGCCGGGCGCGAAGAACGTGATGCGGTCGCCGATCTTCACGTGCAGCGCGTCGGCCAGCGCCGAGCCGAGCACGATGCCCATCTCGCCTGGCACGAGTGCGTCGAGCCGCCCGGTCTTCAGCTTGCGCGCGATCTCGGACACGCGTGGCTCCAGCACCGGATCGATGCCGCGCAGCGCGACGCCCGTCACGCTGCCTGCGTTCGTCAGCAGTGCCTGCGCGTCGACATAGGGCGCCACGGCGCGCACCGCCGGATTCCGCAGCGATTCGTGCGCGGTGAGCCGCCAGTCGGGCATCGCGCCGGTCGGCGAGAAGATTTCCACGTGCGCGAGCACCGACAGCATCCGGTCGCGCACTTCGGTGCGGAAGCCGTTCATCACCGACAAGACGACGATCAGTGCGGCGACGCCGAGCGCAATGCCGGCCATCGCGGCGCCCGCGATGAACGACACGAAGCCGTCGCCGGCCGAGCGCCGGCCGCCGCGCGCATAGCGCAGCCCGATCTGCCATTCGAACGGGAGTTTCAAGCGGTTTCCTTTCATTTCGATTCGAATCATGCGAAGCCGCGCATTTTAGCGAACGCGGCGCGAGCGCGCGCAGCGGTCGGCCGGCGAGCCGAAATCCGCCCGACCGGCCGGTCATTCGGCGGCGTTGCGCGCCGGCACGGCGATGTTTCCATCGTTTCGGGTCTGATCGATAATGGCGCCCAGCATCCGGTCGAACATACCAAGCAATTACGGCGCAACCGGGCCGCGCCGTCACAGACCCAAAACAATTCGGGGAAGGTTGCCGCACCAGGCAGCATGTCCTTGACAAGGAAATAACAATGGATTTGCTGCGCTTCCTGTTGCTCCTGCCGATTCGCGTGGCGGGCTTCGTCTGGTGGCTGCTCGGCTGCGCGCTGCGGCCGCTGGTCGGCGATGTGTCGTGGGCGGCGCCCGCGTGGATGGGCATCACCGCCGCGGCCGTGCGCCGCCGCCCGTGGCATGCCGGCGGCCTCGTGCTGCTCGCGGCCGCGCTCGGCTATGGCGGGTACTGGCTCAAGCATCGCCCGAAGCCGCCCGAGCCCGAAACCGTCAGCTTCACCGTGAAGGCGCCGGCGATCACCACCTATGAGGTGGACGACACCGACAAACCGAAGGTCACCGTGCATCCGCTCGAAGTCGTGTTCGCGCAATCGGCGGCGCCGATCGAACGGGTCGGCAAGCCGGCCGGCGACGGCATCGAGATGACGCCTGCGCTGAAGGGCGCATGGGAGTGGGTCGACGACAAGACGCTGCGCTTCACGCCGGGGGCCGACTGGCCGGTCGGCGCGCACGTCGAGGTGCGTTTCGCGGTGCACCGGGTGTTCGCGCCGCAGGTGACGATGCACGACGACCGTTTCGCATTCGACCTGCCGGCGTTCGCCGCAACGGTCGGCAACAATGAGTTCTATCAGAACCCCGACAATCCGGCGGAGAAGCAGGCGCTGCTGCAACTGCGCTTCAACTACCCGGTCGATCCGGCCGAGTTCGAGAAGCGCATCGGCCTCGTGCTGGTCGGCCGCGACGGCAAGAATTCGACGCCGCTGCGCTATACGGTCAACTACGACAAGATGAAGACGAGCGCGTGGGTCTACTCGCAGCCGCTCGAGATTCCGCGCGATCCGCTGGTGGCACGGCTCGACGTCGACAAGGGCGTGAAGAGCGCGCGCGGCGGCAACGGCACGCCGGACGTGCTGCATGCTTCGGTCGACGTGCCGGGGCTCTACAGCCTGTCCATCGACAATATCGCGCCGACGCTCGTCGACAACGAGCGCTACGAACCCGAGCAGGTGCTCGTCGCGGAAGCGTCGGACGGCGTGCGCAGCGCCGACCTGGCCGCGCGCGCCAAGGCGTGGGTGCTGCCGAAGCGCAAGCCGGGCGTCGATCAGTCGGACGACGATCCGCCGTACGAATGGAACGTGGCCGACATCAGCGATGCGGTGCTGAAGCAGTCGAAGCCGCTGCCGCTCGACGCGGTGCCGACCGAGAACGACTACGCCACGCTGCAAAGCTTCAAGTATCACGCGACGCCGGGCGATCGCATCGTCGTGCGTTTCGCGGGCGACCTGAAATCGGCGGGTGGCTACCTGCTCGGCGAGCCGGTGACGACCGCGTTCACGGTGCCCGACTATCCGAAGCTGCTGCGCTTCATGGCCGACGGTTCGCTGCTGTCGATGAGCGGCAGCAAGCGGCTGTCGGTCGTGTCGCGCAACCTGCCGGGGATGAAGGTCGAGATCGGCCGCGTGCTGCCCGACCAGCTCCAGCATCTCGTGAGCTTCAACAACGGCACGTACGCGCGGCCCGAGCTGTCGTATTCGTTCAGCGAGGATCACATCGTCGAGCGCTTCGTGCAGACGCGCGCGTTCCCGGCGGGCGACCCCGGCAAGGCGCATTACGAAGGCATCGATCTCGGCCAGTACCTGAAGGGCGGCAAGCGCGGCGTGTTCCTGCTGCACCTGACGAAGTACGACCCGGCGGCCGAGAAGAAGAAAGCCGACGATGCGAAGGACAGCGATGCATCGTCCGGCGACGGCAGCCAGGATCAGTCGGACAGCGCCGATTCGGGCGACAGCAACGACAACGGCAACGGCAACGGCAACGGCGACGACAGCGACAGCGACAACGCGCTCGGCGACACGCGCCTGATCGTCGTGACCGATCTCGGGATGCTGGTCAAGAAGGCGCTGGACGGCAGCCAGGACGTGTTCGTCCAGTCGATCCGCAACGGCCGCCCGGTTGCGGGCGCAACCGTGTCGGTGCTCGCGGTGAACGGCCAGGCGCTGTTCACGCAGACGACCGGCGCCGACGGCATCGTGCATTTCCCCGCGTTCAAGGGGCTCGACCGCGAGAAGCGGCCGCAGCTGTATGTCGTGAAGAAGGACACCGACCTGTCGTTCCTGCCGGTGGCCGGCCGCGATCGCCAGCTCGACTTCTCGCGTTTCGACGTCGACGGCGAGCGCAATGCGACGGGCCAGGGGCAGCTGTCCGCGTACCTGTTCTCGGATCGCGGCCTGTATCGGCCCGGCGATCCGTTCCACATCGGCCTGATCGTGCGCGCGGCGAGCTGGGCGCGCAGCCCGGCCGGCGTGCCGCTGCAGGCGGAGATCGTCGATCCGCGCGGGATCACCGTCGAGCGCAAGCCGGTGACCGTCGATGCGACGGGTTTCACCGAGCTCGGCTATACGACGGCCGAAACGGCGCCGACCGGCACGTGGACGGTCAACCTGTACATCGTCAAGGACGGCCAGCCGGGTGCCGAGCCGATCGGCAGCACGACGGTGCAGGTGAAGGAGTTCCTGCCCGACCGGATGAAGGTCGACGCGAAGCTGTCGCAGCAGGTCGTCGAAGGATGGGTGAAGCCGAAGGGGCTGAAGGGGATCGTCGATGCGCAGAACCTGTTCGGCACGCCCGCGGAGAAGCGCCGCGTCGCGGCGACGCTGACGCTGCGCCCGGTGTGGCCGTCGTTCCGCAGCTGGCAGGGCTATCGCTTCTTCGATGCCCGCCGCGCGAAGGAGGGCTATACGACGACGCTGCAGGACGGCGCGACCGACGACAAGGGCCATGCCGAGTTCGATCTCGATCTCGACAAGTACGCGGACGCGACTTACCAGCTCTACTTCCAGGCGAAGGCCTATGAAGCGGAAGGCGGCCGCAGCGTCGCCGCGAATGCGCAGACGCTCGTGTCGAACAACGACTGGCTCGTCGGCTACAAGTCGGTCGACGATCTCGGCTACGTGAAGCGTGGCAGCCCGCGCACGGTGCGGCTCGTCGCGATCGATCCGAACGCGAAGGCGATCGACGTGAAGGACCTGCGCGCGCAGCTCGTCGAGGAGCGCTACGTGTCGGTGCTGACCAAGCAGGATTCCGGCGCGTACAAATACGATTCGCGGTTGAAGGAAGTGCCGGTCGACGAGAAGCCGCTGACGATTCCGGCGGGCGGGCTCGACTTCACGCTGCGCACCGACAAGCCGGGCAGCTATGCGCTCGTGATCCGCAACGCGGCCGGCGCGGCGGTGAACCGGATCGAGTATTCGGTCACGGGCGATGCGAACGTCACGCGCTCGCTCGACCGCAACGCGGAGCTGCAGGTGACCCTCGCGAAGCACGACTACAAGCCGGGCGAGCAGGTCGAGATCGCGATCCGCGCGCCTTACGCGGGCAGCGGCCTGATCACGATCGAGCGCGACAAGGTGTATGCGCACGCGTGGTTCCATGCGGACACGACGAGCTCGATCCAGCACATCACGGTGCCGGCCGGCTTCGAGGGCAACGGCTACATCAACGTGCAGTACATCCGCGATCCGTCGTCCGATGAAATCTTCATGAGCCCGCTGAGCTACGGCGTCGTGCCGTTCTCCGTGAACCTCGATGCGCGCCGCAACGCGGTGTCGGTCGATGCGCCCGCGCTCGTGAAGCCCGGCGACACGGTGAATTTCACCGTGCATTCGGCGAAGCCCGCGAAGATCGTCGTGTTCGCGGTCGACGAGGGCATCCTGCAGGTCGCGCGCTACAAGCTCGGCGATCCGCTGAAGTTCTTCTTCCGCAAGCGGATGCTCGAAGTCGGCACGTCGCAGATCCTCGACCTGATCCTGCCGGACTTCGAGAAGCTGATGGCGATGGCCGCGCCCGGCGGCGACGCCGACGATGCGATCGGCCGCCAGCTGAACCCGTTCAAGCGCAAGCGCGACAAACCGGTCGTCTACTGGTCGGGGATCGTCGACGTGAACGGCGACACGCGCCTGAGCTACACCGTACCCGACTATTTCAACGGCAAGCTGCGCGTGATGGCGGTGTCGGTGTCGCCGGATCTGGTCGGCACGTTCGAAGGCGCGACGACGGTGCGCGGCGATTTCGTGCTGTCGCCGAACGTGCCGACGACGCTCGCGCCGGGCGACGAGGCCGACGTCAGTGTCGGCGTCGCGAACAACCTGACGGGTGCCGGCAACCAGCCGGTGCCGGTCGCGGTCACGCTGAAGACAGGCCCGCAGTTGCAGGTGATGGGGCCGGCCACGCAGAACGTCGCGCTCGCGCCGCAGCACGAGGGTGTCGCGATGTTCCGCGTGAAGGCGACCGATACGCTCGGCTCGGGTTCGCTGTCGTTCGGCGCGCGCTATGGCGCGAAGGGCGCGCAGCAGCGTGTCGACGTATCGGTGCGGCCGGCCGCCGCGTTCCGCACGCAGCTCGACATCGCGCGACTCGATCCGGGCAAGAAGGCAAGCGTGCCGAACCTGCGGCCGATGTACGACGCGTATGCATCGCGCGACGCGAGCATCTCGACCGCGCCGCTCGTGCTGTCCGAAGGCTTGTCGTCGTACCTCGTCAACTTCGAGCACTACTGCAGCGAGCAATTGGTGAGCGCGGCCGTGCCGCGCGTGTTCGCGGCGAAGTGGCTGTCGGTGCGCGCGCTGACGAGCGCGATGCATGCGGCCGACGCCGGCGCCGACGCGACGAACGCGGCGGCGATCGTGCAGTTCCTCGGCGTGCTGCGCAGCCGGCAGAACGCGCAGGGCGGGTTCGGCCTGTGGAGCGCGACGCCCGACGCCGATCCGTTCGTGTCCGCGTACGCGATGCACGTGCTGCTCGACGCGCGCGAGCGCGGCATCGCGGTGCCGAAGGACATGCTCGACGCGGGGAACGCGTATCTGCAGAAGCTTGCAGCGAACGATTCGCTCGGTTCGCTCGACCTGCTGCGGCAGCGCGCGTACGCGGTGTATCTGCTGACGCGCCAGGGCAACGTGACGACCAACAGCCTCGCGGCCGTGCAGAAGCGGCTGCAGGATGCGTACCCGAACGACTGGAAGAACGATCTCGCGGCTGCATGGCTCGCCGCGTCGTACCAGCTGCTGAAGCAGGACAAGGAGGCCGCGGCGCTGATCGCGGGCCCGCAGGCGCTGCTCGAGCGCAAGCGCGCCTCCGACGGCGGCTACGTGACCGGCTACTACCTCGATCCGCTGACGCGCGACGCGAGCGTGCTGTACCTGATCGCGAAGCACTTCCCCGACCGCGTGCGCAAGCTGTCGCCGCGCGCGATGGACAACCTCGCCGCGCCGCTCGTCGACAACCGCTACAACACGCTGTCGTCGGCGATGACGATCCTCGCGCTCGATGCGTACGCGGCGTCGAGTGCGGGCCAGCTCGACCAGCTCTCGATCGACGAGGTCCGCGCGGGCGCCGCGCCGAAGGACGTGTCGTCGATCCAGGCGAACCTCGTGCGCTCGGGCACGTGGTCGGCCGGTGCGTCGCGCGTCGATTTCGTGAACGGCAGCTCGCTGCCCGCGTGGTGGATCGCGAGCCAGTCGGGCTACGACCGCGGCACGTCGACGAAGGCGATCAAGAACGGGCTGGAGATCGTGCGCGACTACACCGGCACGGACGGCAAGCCGCTCGACAAGATCACGGTCGGCCAGGAGATCGATGTGCACCTGAAGATCCGCGCGACGGGCAACGCGAGCGTCGGCAACGTCGCGATCGTCGACCTGTTGCCGGGCGGCTTCGATCCGGTGATCGCGCCGCCGCCCGTCACCGACGCACCGGATGGCGACAGCAGTGGCGATGGCGGCGCGTCGGCGCCGGTGGCCGACGCACCGTGGCGTTCGCCGATCGGCGTGAAGGGTTCCACGTGGCAGCCGCAGTTCGCGGACGTGCGCGAGGATCGCGTGGTGATCTACGGCACCGCGACGACCGACGTGCGCGAGTTCGTCTACCGGATCAAGGCGAGCAACGCGGGCCGCTTCATCGCGCCGCCGGCATACGGCGAGTCGATGTACGACCGCCGCTTGCAGGCACAGGCGCCCGGCGGTACGACGCTGACGGTGGAGCGCGTGCGATGACGATGAGGCTGCAACGTCGTTGCCGGCCGCGCCGGGTGCGAGGAGCGCCCGCGCGTGGCTGACGCCGTTTCGGTGCTCCGGCGCGTGCTGCACGGCGCCGGCCGTTGGTTGCATCGCTGGCAGAACTGGCTCGCCGGCGCGCTGCTCGTGTTCGGCGTGCTGGCCGCGTGCCGGCTGTGGCCGCATCCGCCGCTGCGCGACTGGAAGCCGTCGTCGGTCGCGGTGGTCGACGCACAGGGCCGCTTGCTGCGGCTCACGCTCGCGAAGGACGACCGCTACCGGCTGTGGGTGCCGCTCGAGCGGATGTCGCCGCAACTCGTCGAAGCCGTGATGCTGCACGAGGACCGCTGGTTCTGGTGGCATCCCGGTTTCAATCCGTACGGGCTCGCGCGCGGCGCGTGGATCACGTACGTGCGCGGCGGCAATCCGCAGGGCGGCTCGACGCTGACGATGCAGCTCGCACGCTCGCTGTGGCGGCTGAACACGCGCACGCCGGCCGGCAAGCTCGAGCAGGTTGCGCGCGCGGTGCAGCTCGAACTCTTCTATTCGAAACGGCAGATCCTCGAAGCGTATCTGAACGATGCGCCGTACGGCCGCAACGTCGAAGGCGCGGGCACCGCGAGCGTCGTCTATTTCGACCGGATGCCCGACGCGCTGACGCTGCCTGAGGCGCTCGCGCTCGCGGTGATTCCGCAGGACCCGGCGCGGCGGGTGCGCGGCGGGCAGGATGAAATCAACCGCGCGCTGGCCGCGTCGCGCAACCGGCTGTATGCGCGCTGGCTGACGAAGCATCCGGGCGATGCATCGTTCAAGCCGCTGTTCGCGTTGCCGCTGGCAATGCGGCCGCTGTCCGCGCTGCCGTTCGATGCGCCGCATGCGGTCGACCAGGCGCTCGCCGCGCGCAGCGCGTGGCGCACGGCCGCGAGCGCGGCGGCGAACGACAGCGACGCCGACGCGCGGCTCGTGACGACACTCGATCTCGACCTGCAGCACACGCTCGAGCGGCAGATTGCACGCTATGTCGCGCGCAACGACACGCGCGGCGTGCGCAATGCGGCGGCGATCCTCGTCGATACGCGCGACATGGGCGTGAAGGCGCTCGTCGGCTCCGCGAACTTCTTCGACCGCACGATCGACGGGCAGGTGAACGGTACGCTTGCGCGGCGTTCGCCCGGCTCGACGCTCAAGCCGTTCATCTATGCGCTCGGCTTCGACCAGGGCGTGCTGCACCCGCAGACCGTGCTGCGCGACGTGCCGACCGCGTTCGGCCCGTATGCGCCGGAGAATTTCGACGGCCATTTTCTCGGGCCGATCACCGCGACCGATGCGCTGAACCGCAGCCGCAACGTGCCGGCCGTGTGGGTCGCGTCGCAGCTCAAGTCGCCCGATCTGTACCGGTTCCTGCAGGAAGCCGGCGTGCGCCGGCTCGCGAGCGCGCAGCACTACGGGCTCGCGCTCGTGCTCGGCGGCGGCGAAGTGACGATGCAGGATCTCGCGGCGCTCTACGCGATGCTCGCGAATCGCGGCGAGTTCCGGCCGCTGCGGCTGCGCGCGGACGAACCGGCGTTGCCCGGCCGGCGTCTGCTCAGCGCCGAGGCGAGCTACATGACGATGGACATGCTGCGCCAGCATCTGCGCCCCGACGAGACGAGCGGCGCGCAGCCATCGAGCGTGCCGGTCTACTGGAAGACCGGCACGTCATGGTCGTTCCGCGATGCGTGGACGGCCGGCGTGTTCGGCCCGTACGTGCTGGTCGTGTGGGTCGGCAACTTCGACAACTCGACCAATACGGCGTTCGTCGGCGTCGATGCGGCGGCGCCGCTGTTCTTCCAGGTCGTCGATGCGCTGAATGCCGAGCGCACGCTCGTCGAGCCGCCGCGCGCGGTGCCGCCGAAGCTGAAGCGCGTGCGAATCTGCCTCGCGAGCGGCGATTTGCCGAACGAGTGGTGCCCGCAGCAGGGCTGGACGTGGTTCATTCCGGGCACGTCGCCGATTCGCGTGAGTACCGTGCACCGGCCGGTCGTGATCGACGATGCGACAGGGAAGGCCGCGTGCCCGCCGTACGACGGCAAGCGCACGCATACGGAGATCTTCGAGTTCTGGCCGTCGGATCTGCAGCAGGTGTTCACGCAGGCCGGCATTCCGCGCCGGCGGCCGCCGCAGAACGCGGACTGCCGCGACGCGGGGCAGGTCGAGGGCGACCCGCCGCGCATCACGTCGCCGCTGCGCGGCAGTACGTATGCGATGCGCGTGAAGCATACCGAGGAGACGCGCATCGCGTTCAACGCGACGGCCGACGCGAGTGCGCATGCGCTGTACTGGTTCGTCAACGACGTGTTTGTCGGGCGCAGTGCGCCGGGCGATGCGCTGTTCTGGCAGCCGGGTACGGCCGGCAGTTATACGGTGCGGGTGGTCGACGATCACGGGCGCAGCGATCAGCGGCCGCTGGCGGTGGGGCTGGAGCAGTAGGGGCTTTATCCGTACCCGTATCGCGCGTTACGGACGCTGGCTTTTGCACTTCGGGATCAGCGACTGGCAGATAGCAGCAAGCCGCTGCCGATCGCAATCGCAGCGGCGGAGATCCAGCGTCCCGCACCCCCCCATCACCCATCATCCGCCTTCGCCTGCAACCCCTTCAACCCCTGGATCACGACCAGCAGCGCGCGCCCGTGCTCGTCCGACCCATCCCATGCGTCGACGATCGCGTCGCGCAGCAGGTCGTTGTACTGGCGGCGCGACGGCCCGGTATCGACACCATAGAAACTGCATAGCTTATTGAATGGCGCGCTGCGGCGCAGCCGATGCCCGTTCGATAGCCTCAGGCGCGATACGGTCGGCTGGCTGACCCCGGAGAGTCGCGCTATTTCGCTGGACGAGCGTGTATCTGCCATCAGACGGCGCAACAGGTCTTGAACGGGAAAATCTTGGTCCGGGGCTTCCATGCGATGCATTATACCTATACAGTTACGGCTGTTGAATGGGCTTGCTGTCACCGGCGAGGCTGTATCCCGAGAAAGTTGATGACACTGAAACACCTCCCCCCCACGTTCTGCTGGACCAAGATCGGTGCCGAGTCCGGCGAGGAACTGCCGACCGTCGTGCTCCGCAAGGAATGGGAGCGCCGGCTCGGGGGCGGGCGGTTTCTGTGGGGCATCAACCAGCCGCTCGGCAGCAGCGCGCAAGTCGCCGCGCATCGCACCGGCTCGCTGCTCGCGCTGTTTTCGCCGGTCGCATCGCGCCCGCGCGCAGGCGAGCGGAAAGACATGCTGCTGTGGAATGCATGGGTCGACGCGAGCGGGCAGGTGCGGCCGTTGCCGCCGCACACGTTCATCGCCAGTCGCTCGACGTTGCCGTCGGGCCGGCGCCGCGAACAGCACTACGCGCTCGTGTGCGCGTCATCCACCGCGCTGACGGTCGGCACGCAATTGCGCGTGTTTCCCGATCACCTGCGCAGCGTGAGCACCGGCAAGCCGCTCGGCGCCGCACAAGGGGCGGCCGTGGTCGATTGCGTCGGGCGCGCGAAGGAGCAGACGGGCAAGAGCTATCCGCTCGCGCTGTCGGTCGAGCTCGAAGCACCGTATTTCGTGCGGCTCGCGCAGCCGTGCGTGTTGAAGGCGCGCGATCTCGCGGAGGTGAACAAGGCCACGCGCGCGGGCGATTTCGATCGCTTCGTCGAACTCGTTGCGCGCTTGCGCGGCCGCTCGCCGACCGACGCCGTGCGCGGCGTCACGCGCGATCTGTTCGACGTGCCGCCGATCGAAACGGCGGCCGCGTATGTTGCGCCCACGCACGTCGCGCGCTTGCGCAATCGGCCGGCGGCCGAGCATCCGCGCGATCTCACCGGCGACCTGTTCGACCTGTCGCCGGGTGAGGCGGCCGCGTTCGCGGGCCTTGCGCATTCGCGCATCGGGCGCGCATGACGAAACGCGCGCAGCGGAATCGCGCAAGAATGTGTTGCAATCTCGCCATAGCGGAGCGGCGAGCGCAGAGAGACAATCGGCACGAAGCGCGCTGCGCGGCGGCCGATGCGTCGACAATCGATGGGTCGTGGTTCACGCCGCCGACATGCGCACCACGCACACTGAGCGTCGGCGTGCTTCACACTGCAACCCTGAGGGAGAAGTGTCGATGTCGACCCACATCTGTTCGCGGGAAGCCCGGGCCGCGCAACGCTTCGTCGAAGCCACGCGCAACGTCGATCAGGCCTTTCGCGCCGTGCGCGGCGAAAGCGACGACGACGTTTCGTCGGCCGAATATGCACGCGCGATGTCGCGCCTCGATCGCGCGCTCGACGAGTTGGCGCGTGCGCAGGAATGCTTCGATCGCGTCGTCAGCGCCGACACGACGCACGACAACTGATCAAGCAGCATCAACGTGAATGCGCGTCGGGCGACGCGTGTTCATCTTCATGCCGGGCATCGCGCCCGGCATGTCATTCAATCATCCCGCTCCAGCTTCAGACCTTGCGGCCTTCGACCGGGTAGCCGGGATCGGTATAGCCGTGCGTCGATGCATGGCCGGGCGGCACGAGCGCATCGACGAACCGTTCGTCGTCCGGGCCGAGTTCGAGCGTGAGCGCATCGATGTAGCTGTCCCAATGCGCTTCGGTGCGCGGCCCCGCGATCGTCGAACTGACGATGCGGTTCTTCATGACCCACGCAAGCGCGAACGCAACCGACGTCGTGCCGCGCGCGGCCGCATGCGCGGCCACCTGCTGTGCGATGTGCAACGATTCGGGCCGCCATTCCGTTTGCTGGATACGCCGGTCGCCGCGGCCGGCGCGCGAATCGGCGGGCGGCTGCGCATTCACCGCATATTTGCCGGTCAGCACGCCGCGCGCGAGCGGGCTGTACGGCACGACGCCGATCCCGTAGTGCGCGGCGGCCGGAAGCTGTTCGACCTCGGCCGTGCGATCGACGAGGTTGTACAGCGGTTCGCTCGCGACCGGGCGATCGATGCCGAGCTGGTCGGCGAGTCGCACGACCTCGGCGATGCGCCAGCCCTTGAAGTTCGACAACCCGAAGTAGCGCAGCTTGCCTTGCCGGATCAGGTCGGCGATCGCGCGCATGCCTTCATCGAGCGGCGCATCGGTCAGCGCGCGATGGAAATAGAGGATGTCGATGTAGTCGGTGCCGAGCCGCTTCAGGCTCGCGTCGACCGATTCGACGATCCATTTGCGCGACTGGCCCTGCCGGTTCGGCCCGGCGTCCGGCCCGGCCGGATAGCCGAACTTCGTCGCGACGACCCAGCTGTCGCGACGCGACGCAATCGCGCGGCCGACGACTTCTTCCGAGCGGCCGGCGTGATAGACGTCGGCCGTGTCGATGAAATTGACGCCCTGGTCGAACGCCTTGTCGATGATCCGTGAGGATGTCGCTTCGTCGGTCTCGCCGCCGAACATCATTGCGCCGAGACACAGCGGCGACACCTTGAGCGCGCTGCGCCCGAGATAGCGGTAATCCATGAAGGCTCCATGCGGGCGCGCGCCCGCCGGTTGAATGAGGGGCGGCCGTGCTTACGCGCCGGCTTCGTCGAACACGCGCTGCGCGATCGGCAGCGCCGAGCTTGCGGTCGGCCAGCCCGAGTAGAACGCGAGGTGCGTGATCGTTTCGACCAGCTCGTCGCGCGTGAGGCCGTTGTCGAGCGCCTTCTTCAGGTGGAACGGCAGTTCGTTGACGCGATACAGCGACACGAGGCTCGCGACCGTGACGAGGCTGCGATCGCGCGGAGACAGGCCGGGGCGCTGCCAGACGTCGCCGAACAGCACGTTGTCGGTGTAGTCGGCGAGGGCGGGGGCGATGGCGCCGAACGCTTTGCGCGCGGCGGAAGTCGGTTCGGACATCGAGGGCTCCGGGGAACGTGGGGAACACCGTCGATGGTAGTCACCGATGCGCCTATCGATAATCCCCGGCAATCCGCATGCACTTATCGATCCGGTTCATGAATCGCGGCGCAGCGGCGGCGCGTCGTCGACTCATGTGCGATAGCGCAGCGCCTCGACGCTCACCGCGAGCGCGCGTGACGACTGCCGCCGGCTCGCGTCGTACAGGTGATGACCGGGGAAGGTCGGGCACCCGTCTTCAAGCACGCTGTCGAGGCGGCCGGCGGCGACATGCGACGCGGCGATGCAACGCGCGTCAACCCGCGCGCGTCACGCCCGGCGCACGGGGCGCGGGATGGTACGCATAGCCGCCATGCTGGAACGACGTCGCGAAGAACCGCATCTGGTAGCGGATCGCATTCCCCCAGTAATCCCAGGTGTGGCCGCCAGGCCGCTCCGCATAGTCGTGCGGCACGCCGAGCGCGACGAGCCGTTCGTGCAGCGTGCGGTTCGAGCCGACGAACGTGTCGTCGCGGCCGCAATCGATCGTGAGGTCGAGATGCGCGCGCACGAACGCGCCGGCGTTGGCGGCGATCACGTTGCGGTTCCAGAACGACGGATGGCGGCCGGGGTCGCCGAATACATGGTCGATGCCCGGCTCGTCCTCGCAGCAGCGCGGATCGACCGCGCCGCTGATGCTGCCGACCGCGCCGAACGTGTCGGGCCGGTCGAGCGCAATGCGCAGCGCGCCGAAGCCGCCCATGCTGAGCCCGGTGATCGCGCGGGCGCGTTGCGTCGCGATCGTGCGGAAGTGCGAATCGACGTAGGACACGACTTCGTCGCCGATGAAGGTTTCGTAGCGGCTGCCCGAGTCGAACGGGCTGTCGATGTACCAGCTCTCGTGCCCGCCGTCGGGCATCACGAGGATCACGTGGTAACGGTCGGCCAGCGCGGCGATGTGCGTGTTCGACGTCCAGTCGGTATGGTCGCCGCCCGAGCCGTGCAGCAGATAGACGACCGGATAGCGGTCGCCGTTGCGGGCGCCGCGCGCATAAGCGTCGGGCAGCACGACGGTGGCCTCGAGCGTCTCGTTCATCGCGGCGCTGGGAATCGCGACGACGCGCGCATGGAATGCGAGGGCAGGGCCTGAAATGGCGACCAGCAGAAGCAGCCAGAAGGCGCGTGCCAGGTTCAGCGATCCTCGCATGTGTCGACCCCGTTCGGCGCCGGGCGCCGGGAAACCCTGTTCGGGCGACTCTAGCAACCGCGCCTTTCAACCATATTTCGGCGAATCCTACGGGTTGTCAGGCGGCCGGCGCGGACACGATGCGCTCGAGCGCCGCGCGAAACGCATCGGGCCGTTCGGCCGGGATCAGGTGCCCGCAGCGTTCGATCGTGTCGAAGCCGGCGCAGCGGGCGCGTGCCCAGTCGGGCACGTGCCAGCCCGCGCGCGAGCGTTCGCCGGCCATCAGCCAGACCGGGCGATGCTCGAATACCTGGGCGAGCCGCCGCAGATAGCCGGGTTCGCCGGTCGTCGCGACGACCGAGCGGCCCATCGCGCGCAGCGTCGATGCCGGCTGATGCGCGAGCCAGCGGCGGGCGTCGTCGAGCAGGCCCGGCGATGGCGCGTCGATCGCGCCGCGCAGCCAGCCGGGCGGATCGGCGCGCAGGCCGTCGAGCATCGCGTCGGCTTCGGCGGCCGTCATGCGGCCGACCGACGCCGACCAGAACGCATCGTCGAGCGTGAAGTTGCCTTCGACGTTGACGATCCGCCGCACGCGTTCGGGGTGCGCGTGCGCGAACAGCATCGCGATCGCACCGCCGACCGAGTGGCCGACGATATCGACCGGCTGCATTCCGAAGTGCGTATCGATGGCGTGTCGCACATGCTCGACCTGCGCGGCGAGCGTGATCGCGTCGAACGGTACCGCGCGATGCGCGCCGTAGCCGAGCAGGTCGGGGGCGAGATGCGGGCCGTTCCACCCGCGCACGTCGAGCGTGCCGATGAAACCGTGGATGAAGACGACGGGCGTGGGCCGGGTCATGGGGCGGGCGTGGAAGGAAGGGGCGGCAATCCGAGTTCGGCGAGCAGTTCGTCGAGTTCGAGCACATGCGTGCGGTCGTGGTCGAGCAGTTCGCGCACGAGTTCGTCGAGCGACATGCGGCGGATGCCGTCGCGCAGCCCGCAGCGTGCGAGTTGCGACGGCGCCAGTGCGGCCACGGTTGCGCACAGCGCGGCGCGGCCCGCGCGGAATGCCGAGACGGCCGCGTCAAGCGGCTGCGCGAGATAGTCGCGTTGCGCGGCGAGCACGGTGCCGTCGACGGACGCGATCACCGGCAGTTCGAGCGTGCGCACGGCGTCGATGCGTTCGGCGAACACCGCGTCGAGATCGCGCAGGTGGCACGCGTGCTCGACGAGCGAGAAGCCCGTGCCGTCGGGGCGGCGTGTCCACAGCGCGGCCGGCACGTGTGCGGCATACGCGGCGAGCCGGTCGGGCAGGCGCGCCAGCGCGGCGACCGCATCAGCGAATGGCAGCACCTGCGGATAGGCGCTGAACACCGCGCCATAGCTGAACAGCGTGCCGCCGAGCCGCCCGCGTGCCTGCACGACGTCGTGGCCGTGGCGGCGCATGATTTCCGCGACCATCGCGCCGCAGAACTGGCGGGCGGTCGTGTCGGTTTCGATTTCGGGGAATTTGTGCGCGATCTCGTGCTGAACCGCGCCGATCGCGGCGACGCCCACGCGCGACAGCGCCGCGAATTCGGCGTAGCGCTCGGGTTGCGCGATCAACGCTTCGAGCTGGGCGCCGAGCGCGGTGGTGCGGAAACGGTCGAAGCGGGAATGCATGACGGAAGGATTTCGCCGAGTAACGTGTCAAAACGATACGTTACTCGGCGGGCAGCGTCAACGGCGGGATGCGGGCGATGGGTTGCCTCACTCTTTGCCGGCGCCCTTGGCAGCCTGTTCGATCAGCTTCGCGACTTCGGCCGGGTGCGAGAGGTAGGCGACGTGGCTCGACTTGAGTTCGATCGTCTTGCTGCCGGCGCGTTGCGTCATGAAGCGCTCGAGCTCGGGGTTGATCGCGCGGTCGGCCGTGGCGACCACTGCCCAGCTCGGCTTCGTCCGCCATGCGGCGTGCGTGATCGGCACGCCGAACGACTGCGCGGCCGGCGTCACTTGCGAGATCGCCATGAATTTCGCTTCGGCGGCCGGCACGTCGGCTGCGAAGTCGGCGTGGAACGACGCTTCGTCGAACACCAGGTGGCCGTCTTCGGTGGCCTTGATCGCCTTCGTCGCGGGCGGCGTCTTCTTGGTCAGGTCGAGCGGGCTTTCGCCGGTGTCGGGCTGGAACGCGGCCACGTAGACGAGGCCCGCGACCTTGTCGTCGTTGCCGGCCTCCGTGATCACCGCGCCGCCGTAGCTGTGGCCGACGAGGATGCTCGGGCCGTCCTGCGCGTCGACCACGCGGCGGGTCGCCTTCACGTCGTCGTCGAACGACGTTTCCGGCTGCTGCACGACGGCAACCTTGTAGCCGTCGCGCGTCAGGATGTTCGAGACGGCTTGCCAGCCCGAGCCGTCGGCGAAGTAGCCGTGGACCAGCACGACGTTCTTGACGGGGGCGGCGACGGCCGCATGCGAGCCGAGTGCGGCGGCGGACAACGCGACAGCGGCCGCGATCTGGCGGACTTGGGACAAGCGCTTCATTTTCATTCTCCAGAAGAAAGACAGGGTAGGGAACCGTCGGGTATCGACAGGCTTCTTGTTTCGTCGATGTACTCATCCTACTAGTAGGTAGGTAAATGAGGCAAGGAGAAACTGCGACTGGAAAAGACTATCTCAGGGCGGTAAACTATCCTGTTTTTCATCCGACTAGATGGTAGGCAAATATGACGGTAACGGGTGACAGCACGGCGGCCCGCATTCTCGAAGCCGGGCGGCAACTGATCATGCGGCGCGGCTACAGCGGATTCAGCTATGCCGACATTGCGGACGCGATCGACATCCGGAAGGCGAGCATTCACCACCACTTTCCGACGAAGGCGGATCTGGCGGTTGCCGTGCTGCAGCAGTCGCAGGCGAACTTCGATGCCGACATGGCGCTGCTCGAATCGAGCGGCGCCGACGCGCTGGTGCAGATGCGCGCATACCTCGGCTACTGGGAACGCTGCATCGCGGACGACAGCGCGCCGTTCTGCGTCGCCGGCATGCTCGGCGCGGAACTGCCGGCGCTGCCTGACGAAGTCGCACGGGCGGTGAAGGCGCATTTCGACGACCTCGCCGCGTGGCTGGTGCGCGTGCTCGAGGCAGGGGTGAAGGACGGCATCGTGCAGCCGGGCGTGTCGGTGCAGACCGAGGCCGCGACATTCGTGTCGCTGGTCTATGGCGCGATGCTCGCCGCGCGGGCGTACGGCAATGCCGGAATGTTCAGGGACGTGACCGGCGGCGCGGTCGAGCGGCTCGCGGTGCCGCGCAAACGCGCGTGAGACGCGCACGCATCAGCGGGTAGACGCGGCGCCCGACGGTCGTGCGAAACCGTCGAGCGTCGCCCGGCTTATGCGTGTTTCCCGGCCTCGGCTTGCGCGCGCTGCCGCGCTTTCTGCTCCTGCAACTCGGCCGTGAAGGCCGGGCTGAAGTCTTCAGCCTCGAACAGCGGGCGGATCTCGATGTCGGAGTCGCCCGGCATCGGGTTCGGGCAGCGCTTCACCCATTCGACCGCTTCTTCCATCGATTTCACCTGCCACAGCCAGAAGCCGGCGACGAGTTCCTTCGTCTCGGCGAACGGGCCGTCGATGACGGTGCGGTTCTTGCCGGCGAAGTGCACGCGCTTGCCGCGCATGCTCGGATGCAACCCGTCGGCGGCGAGCAGGATGCCGGCTTGCGCCAGTTCTTCGTTGAACCGGCCCATCGCGGCGATCATTTCAGGGTCGGGCATCCGGCCGGATTCGGAATCGGCGGTGGCCTTGACGATTACCAGGACGCGCATGGCGGACTCTCCTTGAATGGAATGAGGGGGCGCCGCCGGCCGTGCCGACGGCAAGACGATCGGTTACGACAACACGACGCGCGACGGCGGCGCGAATCGACATCGGGCCGACGAATTTTCGCTGACTGCGCACCGGCGGGCCTTGCAGCGGAGCCTGTTGCCAAAACTGGTATGCTGATCTTCACCACGTTCACGCGGAGGACGCCATGGCTGCCAAGGAAGTCTCGAAGAAAAAGTACCTGAAAATCCTGAACAAACGCTTGCGCGCCGAGCCGGCGGCTCCGGCCGGCGCGTCGTTTGTCTTCTTCCCGCTGGGCGCGAAGGCGAAGAACGCAACGGGTGTCGTGTCCGGCGACGCGCGCAGCAAGCGCGAACTGGCGGTGATGGCCGCAGTGCAGCGCAAGGCGGCCGAAGAGTTCGTCGTCGCCGGCGCCTGACCGGAACCGGCTCGGAACCTGCTGCGCCGCCGTCGGATTGCCGACTCCGCGGCTTACGCGGCGGCGGCGTCGCAATGCGCGATCGCGCCGGCGAGCACGCGCGGGATGTCGTGCGTGATCACCGGGCCGTGCATCGGCAGGATGACGTCGAGATCGAGCGCCTGGGTCCGGCGCACCGCACTCGCCAGGTGTGCGAGCGACGGCAGGTAGTCCGAGCGCCGGATCGAATCGAGGAACGCCGGCAGCGGGTCGGCGGCGGCTTCGTCGCCGAAGCGCATCAGGAGGTCCGACGACAGCAGCGCCTGGTACGCCGGCAGATACACGACCAGCGCATCCCATTGATGGACATGCTTCGTGAAGATCGGCACGGGCTGGCCGCGAATCCTGTCAGTTCAAGCAGCGGCCGGCCGGGCACGGCACCGAACGCCGTCCCGGCCGTCAGGAACACCCAGGCTGACCGGGCGCTCAGGACACCTTGTCCGCCGCGGCCGCGTACCGGCCGCCGCTACCCGCTTCATCGCCCGCCGCCAGTTGCTCCAGCGCGAGGCCCTTCGTCTCGATCCCGAGCGTCCACACGGCGAGCGCGGCCGCGACGAACGACAGCGCGCCGAGCGTGAACACGCCGCCCTGGCCGAACACGGGCAGCACGACACCGACCACGTAAGGGCCGATCAGCGAGCCGACGCGCCCGATCGCCGACGCGAAGCCCGAGCCCGTCGCGCGCGCGCCGGTGCCGTACAGCTCCGGCGTGTACGTGTACAGCGCGGCCCACATCCCGAACAGGAAGAACTGCATCGCGAGGCCGGTGCCGATCAGCAGCGCCATGCTGCCGCCGTACAGCGCGCTCTGGCCGTATGCGTATGCCATCGCGCCGCCGCCGAGCAGCGACGCGATGCAGGTCGGCTTGCGCCCCCAGCGCTCGACGAGCCACGCGGCGCACAGGAAGCCCGGCACGCCGCCGAGCGAGATCAGCACCGTGTAGAACACCGATTTCGTGACTTCGAAGCCGGCCTGCTGCAGCAGCGCGCCGAGCCACGACGTGAGGCCGTAGAAGCCGAGCAGCGCGAAGAACCACAGCAGCCACACCATCACCGTGCGGCGCCGGTACACGCCGCTCCAGATCTCGCGCAGCGCGCCGCGCCCGCGGGCGGCGACCGGCTCGGCAAGCCGCGACGGCGGCGGCAGCGTGGTGACGCCGGCCGAGCGCATCACCTTCGCCTCGATCGCGTGCATCACCGTGTCGGCTTCCGCGTGCCGGCCCGCATGTTCGAGCCAGCGCGGCGATTCCGGCACGATGCGGCGCACGACGAGCACGAACACGGCGGGAATCGCGAGCAGCGCGAACACGGTGCGCCAGCCGAACTGCGGCAGCACGAAGTACGCGACGATGCCGGCCGTGATGAAGCCGAGCGGCCAGAAGCCGTCCATCAGCGCGATCAGGCGGCCGCGCTTCTCGGTCGGCACGAATTCCGACAGCAAGGTTTGCGCGACCGGGAATTCCATCCCCATCCCGATCCCGAGCAGCACGCGGTAGACGATCAGCGCGTCGACGCTCTGCGCGGTCGAGCACAGATAGGAGGCCGCGCCCCACAGCACCATGCTCCACTGGAACACGGGCCGGCGGCCGAAGCGGTCGGCGAGCAGGCCGGCGACGGCCGCGCCGAGTACCATCCCGAAGAAGCTTGCGCTCGCAACGAGGCCGGCGGCCGCGGTCGACAGCCCGAACTCCTTGCGGATCGAGCCGAGCACGAAGGTCATCGTGCCGAGGTCGACCGAGTCGAAGAAGAACGCGATCGCGATGATGAAGAAGATCCGCTTGTGATAGCCGGAGAACGGCAGGCGTTCGAGCCGGGCGGCGGCGGAGGCGGGAGCGGTGGCGGCGGGCATGGCGTCCTCTGAAATGAAAAGGGGCCGCGAAGCGTGTGCTCCGAGGCCCCGATGCTTCATCTTCAGTAGACGCGACCACAAAATGCCGCATCAGAGGAAAAACGCCGCCTGCTTGCTCAAATGCGTCATCGGCGGCGGCGCGGGGTGCGCCGTCTTGCGTCAGTTCTTCAGCTTGTAGCCGGTGCGGAACATCCACGCGACGATCGCCAGCAGGATGACGAGGAACAGCGACGTCGCGCCGAGGCTGACGCCCACGTGCACGTCGGCGATGCCGTAGAACGACCAGCGGAAGCCGCTGACCAGGTAGACGATCGGGTTGAACAGCGTGACGACGCGCCACGCGGGCGGCAGCATGTCGACCGAATAGAAGCTGCCGCCGAGGAACGTGAGCGGCGTGATGATCAGCAGCGGCACGAGCTGCAGCTTCTCGAAGCTGTCGGCCCAGATGCCGATCACGAAGCCGAACAGGCTGAACGTGATCGCCGTCAGCACGAGGAACAGCACCATCCAGAACGGATGCAGGATGTGCAGCGGCACGAACAGGCCGGCCGTGGCGAGGATGATCACGCCGAGCAGGATCGACTTCGACGCGGCCGCGCCCACATACGCGATCACGATCTCCCAGTACGACACGGGCGCGGAGAGAATCTCGTAGATCGTGCCCGTGAAGCGCGGGAAGTAGATGCCGAACGACGCGTTCGAGATGCTCTGCGACAGCAGCGACAGCATCACGAGGCCCGGCACGATGAACGAGCCGTAGCCGATGCCGTTCACGTCGCTGATGCGCGAGCCGATCGCGGAGCCGAACACCACGAAGTACAGCGACGTCGAGATCACCGGCGCGATGATGCTCTGCATCAGCGTGCGGCGCGTGCGGGCCATTTCTGCGCGGTAGATCGCGCTGATGCCTTGCAGGTTCATGCGTCAGGCTCCTTGCATGCCGTTGCGGCGGTTGTCGATCAGGCTGACGAAAATGTCCTCGAGCGAGCTCTGCGTCGTGTGCAGGTCGCGGAAGCCGATGCCGGCCGAGCCGAGCGCGTTGATCAGCTTCGCGATGCTCGCGTCGTCGCGCTGCGAGTCGTACGTGTAGACGAGCGCGGCGCCGTCGTCCGCGCGTTCGAGCCCGAACGGCGCGAGCGCGGGCGGCACGTCGGCGAGCGGGTGCTCGAGCTGCACGGTGAGCTGCTTCTTGCCGAGCTTGCGCATCAGCTCATGCTTTTCCTCGACGAGCACGAGCTCGCCGCCGAGGATGATGCCGATCCGGTCGGCCATTTCCTCGGCTTCCTCGATGTAGTGCGTGGTCAGCAGGATCGTCACGCCGCTCTCGCGCAGCGAATCGACGAGCTTCCACATGTCGCGGCGCAGCTCGACGTCGACGCCGGCCGTCGGTTCGTCGAGGAACAGGATGCGCGGCTCATGCGACAGCGCCTTCGCGATCATCACGCGGCGCTTCATGCCGCCCGACAGCGTCATCAGCTTGCTGTCGCGCTTGTCCCACAGCGACAGCGCCTTCAGCGTCTTCTCGATATGCGCGGGATTGGGCGCCTTGCCGAACAGGCCGCGGCTGAACGACACGGTCGCCCAGACGGTTTCGAACGCGTCGGTCGTCAGTTCCTGCGGCACGAGGCCGATCATTTCACGGGCCGCGCGGTATCGATCGCGAATGTCGTGGCCGCCGACCGTCACGCGCCCTTCGGTCGGCGTGACGATGCCGCAGATCGAGCCGATCAGCGTCGTCTTGCCGGCGCCGTTCGGGCCGAGCAGCGCGAAGATCTCGCCGGGGCGGATATCGAGGGTCACGTGCTTCAGCGCCTGGAAGCCGGACGCGTAGGTCTTGGAAAGATCGGAGACGGAAAGGATCGGTTGCATGCTCACGGGTGGCATGGCCGGCCGGCGCGACGGTGTGTGCCGCGCGTGCCCGGCATCGCCGCCGCTCGCGAAGCGGCCGGGATCGGGGACGGCATGGCGAACGGGCGTCATGTCGAACGGCGTTGTGGTGCGGGATCGCGGGACCGCCATATTAGCAATCGGTAGATGGAAATGCATGCTCGTGGAAAGGGCGTGCGTTGCCGGCGCCGGATTTGCGTGAATTGACCGTGTGTTGCTGAATAACGCGGCGCTTTATTTGCGATGCGCGAACAATTTGCGCCGCTTTCGGCGAATCGGGCAGCGATCGGGGCTCGGCTCGGCCGCCGCGCGGCTGGCCGGCCGACTGTGCCGCCCGAAGGCCGCCGCGCCGTACCGGGACGGCATGCGCGGCGCTCGCGATAATGCGTTCCTCTCATCGTTCGCGGAGCGGGGCACATGGCTTTGATCGATTTCAGATCCGTGGCGGCGGCGCAGGCCGTCGCGTGGAAATCCACGATCGTCGGCGAGGTCGGGCCGGCCAGGATCAAGGTGCTGCGCATGGATGCGCAGGCTTATGAAGCGGAAGTGCACGACTACAACGAGGGATTGCTGGTGCTGGACGGCCGGATGATGCTCGAGGTCGGGGGCGAGACGGTCGTGGTCGAGGCCGGGCAGATGTACCTGGCGCTTGCCGGAACCCTTCACGCGGTGCTGCCGGGCAGCCACGGCACGCTCGCGATCATCGATGTGTAAGGTTGCGCCGCAACATGCATGCGAGCGGCTCAGGCCCGGCTGGCTTGGCCAAGCGCGGATCGGCAGGCGCCGTTCAAACGCGTGTTATACAGCTTGGGTATTTGTCTGAGCAAATAAATTGAAGGCTGTTTGAAAATCTGTCAAATACCGTATGAACGCTAGGATTGCGCGGTTTCGGTCGTTTGGAACTCTGCATCCATTTACTTGTGGGTATCGCCCGATCATAGTTTCCACAAACGACGCATCACGATAACGAATCAAGCGTACGGATGGAGACCCATAGATGAGACGCGTATCCGCGGGGCCGGTCGGACTGCCGTTTCCCGTTTTTTCGCTGAATGCAGGCGCGACGCAGATCGCATGCCTGCGTTGCCCTATCGCCGTGTAGCGGCGAACCACTTCCCGTTTCGATCGTTCCGACGGCGCCGTGCCGCATGACGGCGCCGCGGGACAGCGCTTGTCTGCCGCCGCGGCGCGTGCCGCATTTGCCTGACCGGCATCGCGGCCGTCTTGCGCGCATCGTCATGCGCCGCGCGTTCGTGCCGCGGCGCGATACCAACCGGCGGGCCATGCAGCCTGTCCGGACGAGACTTGTCGTACCTGAAAAGGAGGGGTTGATGATTTGCATTCCTGAATGGCGGAAGGCGATCCTGTCGTGCGCGGTAGCCGCTTTGCCGTTCGTCGCCGGTTGCGGCGGCGGCGACGATCCGGGGCCGATCAATGTGCCGCAATGTTCGGGCAGCGCATGCGGGCCGAGCGGTGCCGAAACGACGCCGCCCGTCGTGACGAAGCTGTGTCCGGACGCGCTCGATTACACGACGACGTATACGGGCGGTTCGGGCAGCGGCGAGTACGTGAAGGTGAAGTTCGACACGACGAAGCTCACCTATCAGATGCAGTTCCTCGACTCGTCGGTGCCGACGTCTGCGGGGCAGATCAACAACACGCGCGCGGGCCTGACGATCAGCGGCGCGTTCCATCATCCGACCAATCTTCCGACGGCCGAGCAGAACCGCTGCGCATTCGTGCTCGACAGCGGCGCGACGAGCGACGGCACGTATTCGGTGACGATCAATCGCGCGGATCCGCCGATGCTGTTCGTCGGCAACGGCGTCGTGGGCGGCGGGATTCCGGGTGCGACGATCGCGTTCCAGGGGATCGAGGTCGTGCCGGGCTACTTCCTCGGTACTGTACCGTCGCGCACGTTCGACTTCTATCCGTTCATCGGCTTTACCGACACGGAAACGGATTTCACGAAGGTGGCCGGCGCATACAACGAAGTCGGCATTCACCTGTCGCCGACCGGCACCGGCTTCCAGACCACCACGCCGCAGGGCTGGCAGCCGGACGTCGTGAACTGGAACCAGACGCTCAATGCGGACGGCTCGTGCACGATCACGCAAGGCAGCGACTACTCGTGTCAGACGACCGGCACGCCGTGGACGTTGCGCAAGAACGCGGACGGCACGTCCGACAACGTATTCGTCAGCAATGCGCAGACGGGGCAGCCGTATCCGTCGGCCGGCCAAGGGCAGCCGATCGTGCTTCTCGTGCCGAGCCAGGCCCATGGCGTGATGATCGTCGGCAAGCTGAACGGTGCACTGGTGCCGGTGGTGATCCGCGTAGGGTACGCGTATGCCCCGCCGGGCAATCCGTTCGGTTCGGTGGCCGATGCGGAAGTCGGCATCTCGGTGCTCGCGCCTTCCACACCGGTTGCGGCCAACGTGCTGAAGGGCGGGTTCATCGGTGCGACGAGCGCGTCCGCGTGCGGTGTGGTGACGAACAACGGGCCGTCGAGCAACGCGGCTGCTGCGCGACCGAGCTTCGACCCGATGATCCCGCATCCGGACCTGCCGGGCGTGTTCAACACCAGTTTCAATTACTTCACGCCGTCTGCCGGCAACTGTACCGATGGCACCGCCGTATCGACCATCGCGGCGAACTACACGTCGACGCTCTTCCAGGGCAATACCGCGGCATTCATCGATCCGCAGACGTCGTCGGAGACGGCTCAGTTCGGGCTGGACTATACGCAGGCATCGCCCGGCAAGATCGCGGTCACGGCCAACAGCGACTTCAACGCGAAGGGCGCCAGCGGCAACGTGGCGATCTTCAAGAAGGGCGACAAGGGCTGGATCGTGACGGCCGGCAACGTCTACGCGATGGTCGTCAACAACAGCCAGGTCAACCCGTTCTTCACGGTCGGCGCGTTCGTCCAGTAACCCTGCACTGAACACGTAACACCGGCGGCGCACGCGCCGCCGCCGGCGAATCGGATTTCAAGAGGATTCCTATGAATTTGAAGCAATGGATGGCCGTGGCGTCGCTCGCGCCCGTGCTGGCGGCATGCGGCGGAGACGGCGACCCGCCGCCCGCGCCGGTGGTCCGGCTGTGCCCGCAGACGATCGACTACAACACGGTGTTCATCGGCGGATCGGGGTCGGGCGAGCTTGTGAAGGTGCAGCTCGATACGACGAAGATGACGTACCGGATGACGTATCTCGCATCGCCGGTGCCGAGCACCACGGGTACCGTGCAGCCGACCCGCGACACGGCGCCGGCCAACGTGGTCGACGGCACGCTCGCCGACGAAACGGGGCTGCCGACGGTGAAGCTGAACCAGTGCACGTTCCGGATGCAGAACGCCAGCCTCGACCCGAACCGGCCCGCGCGGCTGTTCCTCGGCGAAGGCGTGCTGGGCGGCGCGATTCCCGGCGCGACGATCCAGTTCAACGGCGTGATCGGCGTGGGCAAGATTGCGCAGACGACGTTCCCGTACTACCCGTTCATCAGCTTCTCGTCGCTGGAAACCGACCTGACGAAGATCGCCGGCAAGTACAACCAGCTCGGCTATCACCAGGTGCCGTCGCAGAGCTTCCAGCCGGTGGCGCTCGACCAGCAGGTGACGATCAACGCGGACGGCAGCTACGTCGAGACCGACAACTTCGGCAAGAAGAACGGCGGGCAGCCGCTCGTGTCGAGCGCGACCGTGAACCAGCCGTTCACGCTGCGGCCCGATGCGCCGGCGTTCCAGTCGCTCAACTACCTGCCGCAGATTCCGCCGACGCTCGCCGCGGCCGATCCGGCGAAGGCCGGCAAGGGAATTCTGATCGTCGGCAAGCTGCGCAACCAGCTCGTGCCGATCTTCATCCGCACCGGTGCGGCCAACGCGGACCTCACGCAAGGCCCGCCGAGCGCGGACGACGAATCGGGCATCTCGTTCCTGAGCCCGCAGACGGCGATCGCGCAAGGCTCGCAGAACGGCGAGTACACGGGTGTCGACAGCGCATTCAACTACCGCGCGACCGCGCTCGTCGGCGCGCAGGCCACGCTGCTCGATCCGTTCAATGCGTCGCAGGCCGCGCTCACGCGCGCGCTGAACCTCGACTACACGCAGAAGGTGCCCGGTGTCGTCACGACCGTGCATGCGGACGCGGCGTCGGGGCCGGCGACCGGCAAGTTCGTGTTCACCGGCGGCGTGTTCGGGTTCCTCGACATGAACGATACGAGCAACCCGTACTTCACGGTCGGCGCATTCGTGCAGTGACGCACGCCTGGATGGAGACACGGCGGCGCCGCGCGCAGGTGCGCGGCGCCCGGACAGAATGAGGGGAGACTTCATGAGGAAGCTGATTGTCGCGGGTGTCGTCGCAGGCGTGTCGACGCTCGCATCGGCCCAGCAGGCAGGCGACAACGTCGCGACGCTGGGCTGGCTGCACATCATGCCGCAGGATTCGACCAACGGGCTGACGACGAATCTCGCGAGCATGCCGATCAACGGGCCGCTGCGCCTGCCCGGGTCGTTCACGTCGCCGGGCACGAGCCTGACGGTCAACAATGCCGATACGGTCGGCCTCACGCTCACGCACTTCTTCACCGACCATATCGCGGTCACGTCGGTGCTCGGCGTGCCGCCCGAGTTCACGTTGACCGGGCACGGCACGATCCGGCCGCCCGGCCCGGCCGGCGCGCTCGGCAGCGTCAACATGGACGATCCGGCGAACCAGCCGGCGGTGAAGAACGCGCGGCAATGGAGCCCGACGGTCATTCTGCAGTACTACTTCAATTCGCCGACGGCGCGGTTCCGGCCGTTCGTCGGGATCGGCGTGGCCTACAGCTGGTTCAGCAACATCGAGCTGAATGGCAACTTCGCGAAGGACATCAACGAGAACCTCGGCAGCGTACTCGCGGCCGGCGCAGGCAAGCCGGGGCCGACGTCGGTGGAGGGCAAGGCGTCGTCGTCGTTCACGCCGGTCTACAACGTCGGCGCGAGCTATGCGATCGACAAGCACTGGGGGCTCACGGCAACGCTGACGTACATGCCGCTGAAGACCTACTCGTCGCTCGTGATCAAGGCGGCCGACGGCTCGACGCTCGCCACCACGCGCACGCGGCTGAAGGCCGATCCGCTGATCACGTTCGTCGGGATTTCCTACAAGTTCTGAGCCGTCCGGCGCGCATGACGCGCGCCGGCGGCTTCCTGCGACCGGTTGGCCGGACCCTTCCGGCCGGGAGGTCGCGTTCCTGGCGGCATGCCGCCATTTGTGAAGAGAGGGGGCAGTTCAAATGAGCATTCGCAAAATCGTATCGCTTGTTGCTGCAGTGGCTTTCACCGCGGTTTCGGCCGCGCCTGCTTTCGCCGTTACCGTTTCGCGGGCCGACGGTCAGCCGATGAACCCGAATGGCGAGCCGTTCTCGGCGTCGGGGATCACGAATCTCAGCAAGGGATCGATCAGCGCTTCCTGTACCGCGACCTTCAACGGCACGATCACGTCGACCGGCATCGTCAACATCACGTCGACGCAGTTCACCGGCGGCGGGACGTGCGGCCTCATCGCCGGCAGCGCGAGCAGCGCGTCGCCGTGGACGGGGCAGGCTGACAGCACGACACAGCTGTCGATCAATAACGCGAAGGTGACCGTGACGCTGCTCGGCACTTGCGGGCCGAGCAAGGTCGTGACGGCGTGGAGCGATTCGAACTCGTCGCTGACGTTCAACAATGCCGTGCTGACGCCGGATTGCACGGTGGGCGGCACGGTCCTGACGTCGCCGAAGTTCCACGTGCAGTAAGTGTCGCAGATCGAAGCAGGATGCCCGCCGCGCGCGAGGGCCGTGTGGTAGGTGCGGCGGGTATTCGCGGTTTCGATGGGTCCGTGCCGTCGCGTGTATCGGCGCGACGGCCGGATTCGTTCGGCAGAGCGGTCGCGTTTCTCGAGGAAGGCCGCCATATATCAAGAGAGAGGGCCGTACAGATGAAAATTCGTCAAATTGCATCGCTTGCCGCCGCGGTCGTCGTTACCGCGGTTTCGGCCGCACCCGCATTCGCAGTGACCGCTTCGCGAGCGGATGGCTTGCCGACGAATCCGAATGGAGAACCGTTTTCGGCGTCGGGGCTCACGTCGCTCCAGAAGGGGGCGGTCGGTCCGATCCACTGTATGGCGACGTTCAACCACGCCGTGCTGACGCCGGATTGCACGGTGAACGGCACGGTCATCATGTCGCCGAAGTCCCGCGCTCAGTAAGCGCCGCCGATCGAGGCGGCGTGCTTGCCGCGCACGAAGGCGGCGCGGGATGGACGCGGATTTCCGCTTCTTCGACGTTTTCGAGCCGTCGCCCGGATCAGCGTGGCGACAGGCTGACCCCACGGGTCGCGATCCGACGCGTGGGGTCTTGCGGGTCGGCACGGCGTACCGCGCCAGCCGATTCGACCGAATTAACCCTATTCCAATTGGCCAGAACACTCCCGGAAGACCCATGCTTACCGATCCAGCAAAGTATGGAGATGCCCGCGGCGCAACGCCTGACCGGCTGCGCACGGCCGCGTGGCTGCAGTACCTGATCGAACGACTCGACGCTGCCGCTTGCGCGGCGCAGGCGTGTGACGCCGACGACACGACCGTCATCGCGTCGCACGCGATACGCATGCGGGCTGGCGCGAGCCTGTCCCGGGAAGCGACGGCGATGCTTCACCGGCTCGCGCCGTGGATCGCCTCGGACGGCGGCGCCTGCGCATGCGACCTGACGGACCGGCGTGGCGCGTGCTCGCATGTGCCTTCGATGCAGCAACTCGCCGAAGCCGAACGCAGCTGCCCCGGCTCGCGCGCCGTGTTCGACACCGCGCACGGCGCGATCGATGCCTGCGCATTCGACGACCCCGATGTCGGCTGGGCCGCGCTCGAGCGGATTGCCGGCGGTGTCGAAGGCAACGGGGGCGATGACGGCGAAAGCACTGAACATGAAAAGGGTGCGCAGGACGAGATGCCGCCCGTGAAGAACCTGAGAGACAGGCTGGCCGCCGTCGCGGCGGCGAGTGGAGCAACGTCGGCCTTGCCTGGCGCCGTCATCGACGCGATCGTGCTGCGCGCGTGCGGGCCGCGCGACGATGCATCGCGCATCGACGAGATGGCTGCGCTCGCGACGTTCTCGGCCGTGCTCGCCGCCGGCAACGGAACGTCCATTGCCGCGTATGGCGGTCAGCACAACCTCGTGGCGCGGGCGATCCGCACGCATCGCGCCGATCTCGCGTCGGTGGACGGGCTGCTCGCGGCGTTATCCGTGTGCAGGCTCGATCAGCTCGTCGGCGCGGGCAGCTTCTGGGCCTACTCCCTGCTGGCTGGCATCGTGATCGCGGCACCGGACGCCGTGAGGGAAGTCGGTCGCCGCTTTCATGGTGACGAGTGGCAGGCGTGGCTCGATCACGTGCTTGCATGGCCGGCGGTCAGCCGATTCGGGCCGAAGGAGGACGTCGCGTTCGAACGCCTGCAAGGCGCGATGAGCCTGACGTCGCGATGGAACCCGATCGTTCGCGGGAAGCGGATGCGCAAGCAGGGCGGTGCAATACCCTGATTCGGGAACCTCGTGGGACACGGCCGGCCGATGCATCGGCTTTGCCGAACCGACATGCGAGGATGCCAAACCAATCGCGCACGAGCACGTGGCTCGCGCCGAAATGCCGGGCCCCGTTCGCACGCGTGAACGGGCGTCGGCCGGTGACGCGCCGAGCCGTCATGCCGGCCACTGGTCGCATGCCATGCCGTCCATCTTTCCTGACCGCCCGACCGCCTGCGCGCCTCCCCGATCCAGGCGCCATCGACCGAACGCAGTATGATTCCGCAGTCGATGCGGGCGATCGCTTCGCTGTAACCGGCCGCCCGCACCGCCGAAGATCTGCCAGGCTTGTTGTACACCGGACGCAAACCGCCGCCGCGTGAGCGCGCCGCTGCGAACCCGCCTCCGGCCCCCTTTCATCGAAACGGTCAGTCAGATGTCAAAGCAAAGCAAGAAGATCCTCCTCCTGAGCGTCAGCGCCGGCGCCGGCCATACCCGCGCGGCCGAAGCGATCCGCGCGTTCGCCGACCACCATCCCGCCGGCATCGAAGCCACCCACCTGGACGTGATGGATTTCGTGTCCACCGGCTTTCGCAAGCTTTACACCGATCTCTACATCAAGCTCGTCAGCAGCCAGCCGGCGCTGTGGGGCTACCTGTACCAGAAGACCGACGAAGTCGATCCCGCCGCGCCGTCGCAGAAGATCCGGCGCGCGATCGAGCGGCTCAATTGCCGGGCGCTGCTCGCGGAGATCGAACGGCAGCGCCCGGACGCGATCATCTGCACGCACTTCCTGCCGGCCGAACTGCTGTCGCGCGAGATCCGCAAGGGGCGCGTCGACACGCCGGTGTGGGTGCAGGTCACCGATTTCGACCTGCACAGCATGTGGGTCGTGCCGAACATGCGCGGCTATTTCGCGGCCAACGACGAGATCGCGTGGCGCATGCATGCGCGCGGCATGGCGCCGGAAACGGTGCACGTCAGCGGCATTCCGATCATGCCGGCATTCGGCCAGCCGCTCGATCGCGCGGCCTGCGCGGCCGGATTCGGCCTCGATCCCGCGCGCCCGACGTTCCTGATGATGTCCGGCGGCGCGGGCCTCGGCGGCCTCGACGTACTGGCCGCGCGCCTGCTGGAGATGGACGCCGACTTCCAGCTGATCGCGCTGGCGGGCAAGAACAAGGCGATGCTGGCGTCGTTGCAGGCACTGGCCGCGCGGCATCCGGGCCGGCTGTTTCCGCAGGGCTTCACGCAGCAGGTCGAACGCCTGATGGCCTGTGCCGACCTCGTGATCACGAAGCCGGGCGGGCTGACGACGTCCGAATGCCTCGCGATGCAGTTGCCGATGATCGTCAACTCGCCGATTCCGGGCCAGGAAGAGCGCAATGCGGATTTCCTGCTCGAACAGGGCGTCGCGCTGAAGGCGATCGACGACGATGCGCTCGTCTACCGGATCCGCGCGTTGCTGCAGACGCCGGAGCGTCTCGCCGACATGCGCCGCCGTCTCGCGCCGCTCGGGCGGCCGCTCGCCGGCCGCTTCGTGCTCGATCGCGTGCTGGGCCTGGAGCCGGCCGCATGAGCGGCGCGCGTTTTGTGCCGACGCGCCATACGGTGTTCGTCGTCGCGTGGGTCGTGTTGCTCGCGTACTTCTTCGCGAACGTGGAGATCCAGATCGAAGGCAGCGCGGGCTGGGCCGCCAACCTGCCGACGTGGCGCATCGAGCATCACTGGCTGCTCGACATCTTCTGGGGCGGGCGCCCGATGACCGGCTACCACGCATGGGTGTTCCCGTTCGTCGCGCTGTTCTTTCACCTGCCGGCCGTGTTCAGCGGACGGTGGTCGTGGCGCATCGAAGCCCGCATCGTCGCGTGCATCATGGTGTTCTGGCTGACCGAGGATTTCCTGTGGTTCGTGCTGAATCCGGCTTACGGCCTGGCCCGCTTCAATCCGGCCAACGTGCCATGGCATATCCACTGGCTGGGCGTGGCCCCGACCGACTACTGGACGATGAGCGCCGCCGCGATCGTGCTGTTCATGCTTTCCCGCGAGCGCAAGCGCGCCTTTTACTGAGCCCAGACCCGACATGAAAATCGCCGTCATTGCCGCGATCGCCGCCACGCTTGCCGGACTCGTGCAGCCGGCCGAGGCGGACCCGGCTGCCGAGGTGTCCGCCCGGCCGATCAATTGGGCGCAGGGCGTGACCGATGCGCACGTGAACAACCTGCACCGCATCACGCCGACGCTGTACCGCAGCGCCCAGCTGTCGCGCTCGGACGTGCCGGAGCTGCAGAAGCTCGGCATCCGCAAGGTCATCAGCTTCCGTTCGTTTCACGCGGACGACAGCATCCTGGCCGGCACGCAGATCAAGATGCAGCGCATCCGGATCAACACGTGGGACATTCGCGACGAAGACATGGTCACCGCGCTGAAGGCGCTGCGCACGGCGGACCAGGACGGCCCGGTGCTGATCCACTGCCAGCACGGCGCCGATCGTACCGGCCTCGTGTCGGCGTTGTACCGGATGGTGTACCAGGGCTGGACGCGCGAGCAGGCGCTCGATGAACTGCAGCACGGCGGCTACGGGTTCCATCCGATCTGGAAGAACATCACGCACTATCTGATGCACGTGGACGTCGAGCGTTTGAAGCGAGAAGTGAACAGCGGCTGACGAACGCATGAAAAACGCATGAAAAACGCATGAAAAACGCCGCCGACAATCGCTGCCGGCGGCGTTTCGTCAGTACCGGTGAGCGGGCAGCGCGCCCGCCGTCGTCAAACCGTCTCCGGCTGCCGCACCGCCTTCGCGACATTCCTCGCCATCGCCCCGTTCGCCACGAAGTAAGGCACGTCCACCCGCGCAAGCGCCTTGCGCCCGCGAATCCTGTCGGCGATCTTCTCGGCGATCATGATCGTCGGCGCATTGAGGTTGCCGGTCGTGATGATCGGCATGATCGACGCATCGACGACGCGCAGGCCGTCGAGCCCGTGCACGCGCCCTTCTTCATCGACCACGGCCATATCGTCGTAACCCATCTTGCACGAGCATGACGGATGGAACGCGGTCTCCGCGCGGGCGCGCACGAACGCGTCGAGTTCCTTGTCCGACTTGCAGTCGGCGCCCGGATTCAGCTCGCGGCCGCGATAGCGGTCGAGCGCGGGCTGCCGCATGATCTCGCGCGTCGCGCGGATCGCATCGCGGAACTCGCGCCAGTCGAGTGCTTCGGCCATGTAGTTGAACAGGATGCTCGGGTGCGCGTTCGGATCGCGCGAGCGCAGCTTCACGCGGCCGCGGCTCGGCGAGCGCATCGAGCCGACGTGCGCCTGGAAGCCGTGCATCTCGATCGCGTTCGAGCCGTTGTAGTTGATCGCAACGGGCAGGAAGTGATACTGGATGTTCGGCCACAGATCGTCGTCGCGCGTGCGGATGAAGCCGCCCGCCTCGAAGTGGTTGCTCGCGCCGAGGCCGGTGCCGTTCAGCATCCATTCGAGGCCGATCTTCGGCTGGTTCCACCACTTGAGCGCCGGGTACAGCGATACCGGCTCCTTGCACTCGTACTGGATGTACATCTCCAGGTGATCCTGCAGGTTCTGGCCGACACCGGGCAGGTCGAGCACGACGGGAATGTCGAGTTCCTTCAGCCACGCGCCGGGGCCGACGCCCGAGCGCTGCAGCAGTTGCGGCGATGCGATCGCGCCGCTGCACACGAGCACTTCGCGGCGCGCCTGCGCGGTCGCGCGCTCGCTGCCGCGCAGGTACGTGACGCCCGACGCGCGCTTGCCGTCGAACAGGATGCGGTCGGCGAGCGCGTGGGTGACGATCTCGAGGTTCGGCCGCGCCTTCGCCTGGTCGAGGTAGCCGCGCGCGGTGCTGGCGCGGCGGCCCTTCGGCGTGACGGTGCGGTCCATCGGGCCGAAGCCTTCCTGCTGATAGCCGTTCAGGTCGTCGGTGCGCGGATAGCCGGCCTGCACGCCGGCATCGACCATCGCTTCGAACAGCGGGTTCACGCCCGGCTTGCTGGTCGTGACCGACACGGGGCCGTTGCCGCCGTGATAGTCGTTCGGGCCGACGTCGCGCGTCTCGGCTTTCTTGAAGTACGGCAGGCAGTCGAGGTACGTCCAGTTCTCGAGGCCCTTGTGCGTCGACCAGTTGTCGTAGTCGAGCGCGTTGCCGCGGATGTAGCACATCCCGTTGATCAGCGACGAGCCGCCGAGCCCCTTGCCGCGGCCGCATTCCATCCGGCGGTTGTCCATGTGCGGCTCGGGGTCGGTTTCGTACGCCCAGTTGTAGCGGCGGCCCTGCAGCGGATAGGCGAGGGCGGCCGGCATCTGCGTGCGGAAGTCGAAGCGGTAGTCGGGGCCGCCCGCTTCGAGCAGCAGCACCGTGACGTCCGGATCTTCCGTCAGGCGCGTGGCGAGCACGTTGCCCGCGGAACCTGCGCCGCAGATGATGTAGTCGTATTCGCGTGTCGTCATGACGGATTCTCCTTCTTTAAAACACCGGGTTGTAGCGGCCGAGCTCGACCTGCACCGACTTGATTCGAGTGTAGTGCTCGAGCGTGGTGATGCCGTTCTCGCGTCCGACACCGGATTGCTTGTATCCGCCAACCGGCATCTCGGCCGGCGATTCGCCCCACGTGTTGATCCAGCAGATGCCGGCTTCGAGACGATGGATCGTGCGGTGCGCGCGCGACAGGTTCTCGGTCACGACGCCGGCTGCCAGGCCGTAGTGCGTGTCGTTCGCGCGGGCGATCACTTCGTCCTCCGATTCGAAATCGAGGATGCTCATCACCGGCCCGAAAATTTCCTCGCGGACGATCTTCATGTCGTCGCGGCAATCCCCGAACACGGTCGGCGCGACGTACTGCCCGCTGCCGAAGTGGCCGTCGGTCAGGCGCGTGCCGCCCGCGAGCAGCTTCGCGCCCTCGGCCTTGCCGCTCTCGATGAAGCCGAGCACCTTGTCGAGTTGCGCGGCTGACACGAGCGGGCCGAAGTTGGTGTCGGCATCGGTCGGCTTGCCGACGCGGATGCGCTTCACGCGTTCGAGCACGCGCTGCGTGAACGCGTCCTTGATCGAGCGGTGCACGAACACGCGCGTGCCGTTCGTGCAGACCTGGCCCGAGCTGAAGAAGTTGGCGGTCACGGCGATGTCGGCCGCGCGGTCGAGATCCGCATCGTCGAACACGATCAGCGGCGACTTGCCGCCGAGTTCCATCGTCACTTCCTTCAGCGACGACGCGCCGGCCAGCGACATCACCTTCTTGCCGGTTTCGACGCCGCCGGTGAACGACACCTTCGCGATGTCGGGGTGGCCGGTGAGCAGCGCGCCGACCGAGCCGTCGCCCTGCACGACGTTGAACACGCCGGCCGGCACGCCGGCTTCCGTATAGATTTCCGCGAGCTTCAGCGCGGTGAGCGGCGTGACTTCGCTCGGCTTGAACACCATCGCGTTGCCGGCCGCGAGCGCGGGCGCCGTCTTCCAGCACGCGATCTGGATCGGGTAGTTCCAGGCGCCGATGCCCGCGCACACGCCGAGCGGCTCGCGGCGCGTGTAGACGAACGACTCGGCGCGCAGCGGCACCTGCAGCCCTTCGATCGCGGTCGCGAGGCCCGCGTAGTACTCGATCACGTCCGCGCCGGTGACGATGTCGACCGCGAGCGTCTCGGCGATCGGCTTGCCGGTGTCGCGCGTTTCGAGCGCCGCGAGTTCGTCGTTGCGCTCGCGCAGCAGGTCGACCGCGCGGCGCAGGATGCGCGAGCGCTGCATCGCGGTCATCGCCGCCCATTCACGCTGGCCTTCCTGGGCGGACGCCACCGCGCGGTCGACGTCGGCCGCGCTGGCCTGCTGCACCTGCGCGAGCAGTTCGCCGGTGGCGGGATCGAAGGTGTCGAAAGTCTTGCCGCTCGTGGCGTCGACGTAACCGCCGCCGATGTAGAGGCGCTGCAAACCGAATACGGACATGAGGATCTCCTTGAGGGCGACTGCGTGACGCGTCAGTCGGACGCGAGCAGCAGGTCGATGTAATCGTGGGCGAGCTTCAATGCAGCCCGGGTGTCGATCGGGCCGCCGGCGAGTGCGCCGCGCAGCCACAGACCGTCGATCAGCGCGGCGAGGCCGCTGGCGGCTTCGCGCGCTTGCTTGCGCGGCAACGCCTTCGCGAATTCGGCGCACAGGTTCGAGTGGAGGCGCCGTGTGTTGACGTGCTGCAGACGCTTGAGCATCGGGTCGTGCATGCTCTGCGACCAGAACGCGAGCCACGTCTTCATCACGGGCGCGCTGACCTGCGTGTCGTCGAAGTTCGCGGCGACGACCGCGCGCAGCCGCGAGCGCGGATCCTTGCGTGCCGACACGCGGCGCCGCGTGGTGGCCGACCACAGGTCGCGCAGCACGTGCCGCATCGTCGCTTCGAGCAGGCCGTCCTTGTCGCCGAAGTAGTGGCTGACGATGCCCGTCGAGATGTTCGCGCGCTGCGCGACCGATGCGAGCGTCGTGCCGGGCAGGCCCGTTTCGTCGATCGAGCGCAGCGTGGCGTCGATCAACTGTGCGCGGCGAATCTCCCGCATTCCGACTTTCGGCATCGCGACTCCCTTCACCCGGACGGGCCGTTCATGGAAGTCGAGAGCTTAGCGGTTTTTTATTGATCGTTCAATCAACAAAAAATCGGGGTCTGACGGTTTCAGCGGGTATCCGGCAGGTGAACGAGGCTCCGATCGGGCGTTGTGCAGGTGCGGGAAAATAATTGAAAGATGATTAAAAAAGCTGGAGTTTGTTTAAAACGCTTTGTGAAGCGAGCGATCAATCCGGCTAATCGTTGCAGGTGTCGAATCGATTGCTGAATGAAAGAGTGTTGAATTATGTGATATTCGGTCTGGCATGGAAGTTGGCTCGAAAAAAGGCGTCAGGATTCATTCATGGAAATCCGTTTTAAATGAGCGAATGAAAATTCATAACGCATTGATTTCAAACGGATGTGTGTGATTAAAACGGGGTATTTCATCGCCTCGCAAACGATTGCGATCGTCCTCGGACGAATTCCGCTTACCATAAAAAATGAGGGAATAATTTGAATCCGCAGAATTTCCTAATGGAGTAGAGGGTATCGTTGGAATGACTTGAGTCAGTAATATTGTCCGTATTAGTATGGCGCCGCACTATGAGGAATGAATCGATGCCGCCGGAATTGGCGCGGTGCATTGGCCAACAGCGCGATTCGTAGCGCGCGCGAGAATCCGGCGCAGTCATTGCGCACCTGCAGCATGCCGCGACGTCGAGACGCCGCATCCACCGGAGAACGACGATGCTGACCGAAAAACACGTGGTGCCGCTGCCGAATGGTCTGAAGGTCTACGTCGAACGGAACGTGTTCGACCCGGCGTTCGACACGGCGATGCTCGTCAACGGCGCGCTCGCGACGACCGCGTCGTTCGGGCAGACCGTCCAGTATCTCGGCGAGCGGATGAACACGATCTGCTTCGACCTGCCGTATGCGGGGCAGTCGCGCCAGCACAACCCGGGCTGCTTCATCCTGACGAAGGACGACGAGGCCGCGATCCTGCAGTACCTGGTCGAGCGTTTCGCGCCGGCGTACCTCGTATCGGTGTCGTGGGGCGGCGTCGCGTCGCTGTTCGCGCTCGCACGCGGCTGCCCGAGCGTGCGGCGCGCGGCGATCTGCTCGTTCTCGCCGCTCCTGAACGATGCGATGGTCGACTACGTGACGCGCGCCCGCGATCACATCGCGGCCGGCGAGAACCTGAAGGCCGCGCAGTTGCTGAACGACACTGTCGGCCGCTACCTGCCGCGCATCATGAAGCTGTACAACTACCGGTATCTCACGCGCCTGCCGCGCGACGAGCAGGACCAGGTCGCGTTCCACGTCGACCAGATCCTGTCGCTGCAACCCGAGCGCTACTTCAGCGAGTTCTCGAACATCGGCTGCGAGCTGCTGTTCCTGAACGGCGAGCGTGACGAATACACGACGCCCGCCGACGTGCGCCAGCTCGGCGCGCACGTGCCGCGCGCGCGGTTCGCGACGGTGCCGGACGCCGGCCACTTCCTCGACATCGAAGGTCGCGCGCAGCGCGAATACACGCGTTCGGCGCTGCTCGACTTTTTCTGCGGCGGGTCGTCGCTTGCCGCCGGCGTCGCGCGTGCTGCCGCGCAGGCGTGCGTGCCCGCATCGATGCACGTGTTGTCGTCGTGACGCCGCATGCCGTGCGTCCGGTACGCGCGGCGCTTCCGAATTCCCATCCCAACGAGGCAGGCCAGCCGTGAATATCGTCCAGACCATCGCCATCGTCGTTCCTTGGGCCGCGTGGCTCGCCTACTGGATCGCCACTTCGCAGGGCGTGAAGACGACCGTGCGCAAGGAAGCGTCACGCTCGCGCACGCTGCAGTCGATTCCGCTGATCGTCGGCGGCGCGCTGATCATCCTGCCCGATCCGTCGTGGCAGGCGCTCGTGCCGGACTGGCAGCGTTTCGGCCTGCAGGCGCAGTGCGGGCTCGCGGTGCTGGTGGCCGGCCTGCTGTTCTCGGTGTGGGCGCGGCTGCACCTCGGCACGAACTGGAGCGTGTCGGTCACGCTGAAGGAAAACCATGAACTCGTCCGCACCGGGCCGTACGGGCTCGTGCGTCACCCGATCTACACGGGCTGCCTGGTCGCGCTCGTCGGGGCGGCGCTGATCGGCGGCGAATGGCGTGGCGCGATCGGCGTACTGCTCGTGTTCGCGTCGCTCGCGTACAAGGTGCGCGTCGAGGAAAGCTGGCTGACCGGGTATTTCGGGCCGGCGTACACGCAGTACCGTCGCGAAGTCGCGGCGCTGATTCCCGGCTTCTATTGAACCCCGCGAGGCGCACGATGGCGAAAATGATCGTGACCGCGATCGGCTCGGCGGGCGACGTGCATCCGCTGCTCGGCGTTGCGCGCACGCTCGCGTCGCGCGGTCACGACGTGGTGTTCTGCACGCACGCGCCGTTCGAGCCGGCCGTGCGCCGTTGCGGGTTCGCATTCGTGCCGATCGGCACGCAGGCCGACTACGAAGCCGCGATGGCGAACCCCGCGCTGTGGGATCCGCGCACGTCGTTCCGTACGTTGTGGCAGGTGATCGCGCCGACGCTGCGCCCGCATTACGACGCGCTGCGTGCGCTGACCGACCGCGATACGGTGCTCGTCGGCACGCTGTGGGCGTTCTCCGCGCGCTTCATGCAGGAACTGCACGGCACGCCGTACGTGTCGGTGCAGGTGTCGCCGTCGACGCTGTTGTCCGCGCATGCGCCGCCGACCCACCCGCGCCTGACCATTCCCGCGCGCTGGCCGCTGCCCGTGAAGGCGGCGCTGATGACGCTGATCGAGCGCCAGGTGCTCGATCGCACCTGCGGCCCCGCACTGAACGCGGTGCGCCGCGATCTCGGGCTCGCGCCCGTGCGGCGCGTGCTGGGCCGCTGGCTGCATTCGACCGACGGCGTGCTGTGCCTGTTTCCCGGCTGGTTCGCGCCGCCGCAGCGCGACTGGCCCGCGAATCATGTGCAAAGCGGCTTTCCGTTGTTCAACGATGTCGCGGCGCCGGCCTATGACGTCGAACTCGACGCATTTCTGTCGGCCGGCGAGCCGCCGGTCGTTTTTACGGCCGGTTCGACACTGGTCGATCACGCGGCCTACGCGCGCGCGGTGGCGGACGCGCTGCGTGCGACCGGCGCGCGCGGCATCCTGCTGACGCCCGACGATGCGGCACGCAGCAGCGAGCGGTTGCTTGTGCGTCACTTCGTGCCGATGCGCACGCTGCTGCCGCTTTGCCGTGCGCTCGTGCATCACGGCGGGATCGGCACCGCGGCGCTCGCGTTCGAAGCCGGGATCGCGCAGGTCGTCACGCCGTTCGCGCACGACCAGTTCGACAACGCGCAGCGGGTCGCCGTGAGCGGGTGCGGCGTGCGCGTCGACGGCCCGATCGACGGCGCGCGCCTCGGCGCGGCGCTCGCGCGCGTGCTCGGCGAACCATCGTTCGCGGCCCACGCGGCGCGCACGCGCGCGCTGCTTGCGGCCGAGCGGGACGGCTGCGATGCCGCCGCCGATTTCATCGAGCGGTTCGCACCGGCGCACGGGCAGTCAGCCACGCGGCCCGACGTTGCGGTGGCCGGCGCATGAGCAGCGCGTCGCCGCTTCACGACGGGCCCGTCGCGCCGTCCGCGTTCGACATGCCGGCCCCCAAGCCGGCCGCGCAGCCGGTGCGCGGCATCCGGCTTGCGCTGCTGACGTTCGCGCTGTCGCTCGCGACCTTCATCGAGGTGCTCGACTCGACCGTGACGAACGTCGCGGTGCCGGCGATCTCCGGCAGTCTCGGCGTATCGAACAGCCAGGGCACCTGGGTGATCAGTTCGTATTCGGTCGCGGCCGCGATCGCGGTGCCGTTGACGGGCTGGCTCGCCCGCCGCGTCGGCGAGTTACGGCTGTTCGTCGGCGCGGTGCTGCTGTTCACGCTGACGTCGCTGTTGTGCGGGCTCGCGCGCGACCTGCACGTGCTGGTGATCTGCCGCGCGCTGCAGGGGCTGTGCTCGGGGCCGATGGTGCCGCTGTCGCAGACGATCCTGTTGCGCACGTTCCCGCCGGACAAGCGCACGATCGCGCTTGCGCTGTGGGCGATGACGGTCCTGCTCGCGCCGATCTTCGGGCCGGTGGTCGGCGGCTGGATCGTCGACAACTTCTCGTGGCCGTGGATCTTCCTGATCAATTTGCCGATCGGGCTGTTCTCGTTCGCGGCCTGCACCGCGATGCTGCGCCCTGATGCGCAACGCGGCGAGGCCGGCCCGATCGACGTGCCGGGCATCGTGCTGCTCGTGATCGGCGTCGGCTCGCTGCAGGCGATGCTCGATCTCGGCCACGATCGCGGCTGGTTCGGCTCGCCGCTGATCGTCGCGCTGGCGGTGGTCGCGGCGCTCTCGATCGTGTCGCTGCTGATCTGGGAGGCGGGCGAGGCGCATCCCGTCGTCGATCTCGGCCTGTTCCGCGATCGCACGTTCTCGTTCTGCGTGCTGATCATCTCGCTCGGGATGATGAGCTTTTCGGTGGTCGGCGTCGTGTTCCCGCTGTGGATGCAGGCCGTGATGGGCTACAACGCGTTCCATGCGGGGCTCGCCACGGCATCGCTCGGCGTGCTCGCGCTGGTGTTCTCGATCCTCGTCGGGCTGCATGCGCATCGCTTCGACGCGCGCGTGCTCGCGACCTTCGGCTTCCTCGTGTTTGCGGCCGTGCTCGCGTGGGATGCGCATTTCACGCTGAAGATGACGTTCGCGCAGATCGCCGCGCCGGGGCTGATCCAGGGGATCGGGCTGCCGTGCTTCTTCATCCCGCTGACCGCCGCGACGCTGTCGCGTATTCCGGACGACCGGCTCGCCGCCGCGTCGAGCCTGTCGAACTTCCTGCGCACGCTGTCGGCCGCGTTCGGCACCGCGATGAGCGTGACGCTGTGGGACAACCGCGCGACGTATCACTACGACGTCGTGTCGCAATCCGTCACGCATGCGTCGGCGAACACGCAGCGCTTCGTGCACACGCTGAACGCGATGGGCGTGGACGGCGTGCGCGAGCTGACGACGCTGCACCAGGTCGTGATGCAGCAGGCGTACATGATGGCGACCAACGACATGTTCTGGATGGCGAGCATGACGTGTCTCGCTCTCGCGGCAATGATGTGGCTGACGCGGCCGAAACGCGGCGCGGCGGCGTCGTTCGGGCATTGAGGAGAGGAACATGACGACACTTGGCGCACTCGTGATCCTGTATCACCCGAGCGATGCGCAGCTCGACGCACTCGGCGCATGGCGGCACGCGTGCGACGCGCTGCTCGTCGTCGACAACACGCCGCAGCCCGATGCACGGGCACGCGAGCTGTGCGCGCGCGAAGGCATCGCGCTGCTGCATCACGGCAATCGCGGCGGGATCGCGGGCGCGTACAACGCGGGGCTTGCGGTGCTGTTTCGCGATCGCATCGATGCCGTGGCGCTGTTCGACCAGGATTCGTCGGTGCCGGCTGCGTATTTCCCCGCGATGCGTGATGTCTGCGCAGGGCTCGCGGGGCGCGCGTTCCTGGCCGGCCCGCGCATCTTCGACGAGAACGCGCGCAGCTTCCTGCCCGAACTGTCGACCAACGGGATCGGGCTGCGCCGCTTGCGGATCGAGCCGGGCGCGCCGCTGCAACGCTGCGCGTTCCTGATTTCCTCGGGGTGCGTCGTGTCGCGCGACGCGTTCGACGTGCTCGGCCGGTTCGACGAGACGCTGTTCATCGATCACGTCGATACCGAATACAGCTTCCGCGCGCTGTCGCGCAACGTGCCGCTCTATGTCGTGCCGTCGCTGGTGCTGCCGCACCGGATCGGCGCAAAGCAGCGTCACGCGATCGGCCCTTTCGAAATGACGTCGATGAATCACTCGTGGCAACGGCGCTACTACAGTGCGCGCAACGCGGTGCAGCTCGGGATGCAGTACGGGCTGCGCTTTCCGGTGGCGATCGTGCCGAACCTGCTGACCGTGTGGCAGGTCGTGCAGATCGCGCTCGTCGAACGCGACAAGCGCGCGAAGCTCGCCGGCATCCTGTTCGGCGTCGCGGACGGCCTGTTCGGCCGGCTCGGCCCGCTCGAACGCGCGCGGCCGCGTCTGGCCGCGCGGGCGCAGCGCGTTCAGCAGGGATGAGGGGCGCGATGCGGCGTATGAATGGAAACGCGGATCCGGCGCGCGGCGCGCAGGGCGGCTCGATGATGATCGTCGCCGCGGCAGTGTCGCTGGTGTTGAGCGGATGCGTGCCGTCGGGCTTTCTGCCGTCGCTGTCGTTGCACGCGCCGGCCGACGATGCACTCGCACACACGGCGGGCCCCGGCGTGAACGGCGCATGGCCCGCGCCCGACTGGGTGAAGCAGTTGCAGGATCCGCAGCTAGACGCGCTGGTCGCCGAGGCGTCGCAAAACAACCCCGATCTGCAGGTCGCGCAGGCGCGGCTCAGGATCGCGCAGGCGCAGCTTCAGCAGTTCGATTCGTTGACGGGGCTGACGGGCACGGCCGGCGCAACGGTCAGCCGTGCGCGGATGCCGAAACCGGGCAACGACGTCGCCGACGTATCGGTTAGCGGCTACCGCGTACCTGTCGAGATCTTCGGCGATCCGAACACCTCGCCGTCGTCGGTGTTCGTCGGGCTGACCTACCAGCTCGACCTGTGGGGGAAGAACCGCGCCGCGACGAAAAGCCTGATGTCGCTGCGCGAAGCGGCGCGGGTCGAGGCCGAGCAGGTGCGGCTCACGCTGGCGGTCGCGATCGTCACCGTGTACTGCCAGCTCGACCAGGCGTATGCGACGCAGGATCTGTTGCAGCAGAAGCTGAAGGTCAGCCAGCGCGTGACGGCCGTGCTGCGCGAGCGCACCGCGCGCGGGCTCGACAACGCGTACGACGCGAGCGACGCATCGATCAAGCGCAGCAAGCTGCTCGCGCAGATCGCGCTGAACGACGAGCAGATCAAGCTCGCGCAACTGCAGCTCGGCGTGCTGTCGGGCCGTGGCCCCGAGCGCGGGCTCGCGCTGCAGCGGCCGCGGGTCGGCGCGTTCGCGGGCGGTGCGCTGCCGGCGCGGCTGCCGGCCGATCTCCTGGGGCGCCGGCCCGACATCGTCGCCGCGCGGTTGCGCGTCGAAGCCGCGTTCGCGAATGCCGATTCGACGCGCGCCCAGTTCTATCCGGACGTGAACCTCGTCGCGCTCGGCGGCGTGTTCGCGCTGACGCCCGCGTCGCTGTTCTCGCGCGACGCGCTCGCCGGCTCCATCGGTCCGGCGATCTCGCTGCCGATCTTCGATCGCGGCCGGCTGAAGGCGAAGCTCGGTGCGGATGTCGCGCAGGCCGATGTCGCGATCGGGCTGTACAACAAGACCGTCGACGATGCGCTCGGGCAGGTCGCGCAGTTCGTCACGTCGCTGCAGACGTCGCAGACGCTCGTCGCGCAGCAGCAGGACGCGGTCGCGGCCGCGCAGAAGATCGTGGAGATCGCGACCGACCGTCACCGGCGCGGCGTGCTGATGCAGAAGGACGTGGACGTCGCGGATCTCACGCTGGTCGACGAGCGCGCGCAGTTGATCGCGCTGCTCGGCCGGCAGCGGACGCTGCGCGTCGGTCTGATCGGCGCGCTGGGCGGCGGGTTCGATGCAGGGGCAACGGTCGCACAGGCGCCGGCCGTGCATCGGGCGCGTAGCGGGGTGGCGAAGCGAGGCGCTTCTGCTGCTCCGCCCGCGGCGGCTGCCGTGGCTGCTGCGACCACACCGACCGCGAGCCGGCCGGTGGCGGGGCCGCCGGCGGATGCCCGTGCGGAGCGCGCGGCCGTGCCGCCGATCGTCGCTGCATCGAATCCGGGTTCCGCACGGCGCGACGACGCGGCGCGCATGCCAGCCGTCGGCGCGACGCCTCGCGGTGCGCCCGTTCTCGCGCACACGGCAGTCGAGAACCCGGCGCCGAGCCCGTCGGTCATGCCGCCGATTCCCCTGTTTCAGCACGATCGATTGATCGTTACGCAAAGCGACTGATGCACCACGACAACCTCCATACCGCCGCGCCGCCGGCCGCATTGAACGACCCGGCACTCGACGCGCGCCGTGCGACGCGCCGCAAGCGCTTCATCGCGTTCTTCGCGGTTGTGCTGGTGGCCGCGCTCGCGTGGATCGCATACTGGCTGTTGAGCGACCGCTACTACGAAGATACCGACGACGCTTACGTCGCCGGCAGCATCGTCCAGGTCGCCGCGCAGATCCCCGGATCGGTGACCGACGTCGTGGTTGCCGATACGCAGGCCGTGCGAGCCGGCCAGACACTCGTGCGGCTCGACGACACCGAGGCGTCCGTCGCGTTCGCGCAGGCGAAGGCGCAGCTCGCACAGGCGGTGCGGCAGGTCGCGAACGCGAAGATCTCGAACACGATGTATGTCGAGGCCGTGAACGCGCGGCGCGCCGACCTGTCGCTCGCGCAGCGCGCGCTCGCCGCGCGCTCGGGCGCATCGGTCGAGATCGTCGCGCCCGAGGAACTGGCGCGCGCACGCGCGGCGGTGGCCGGCGCGCAGGCGAATCTCGCGGCCGCGCAGGCGCAGCTCGATGCGGCGCGTGCGCTCGGCACCAAACTGCCCGTCGACGAAAGCCCGGCCGTCGTGCAGGCGGCCGCGCAGTTCAAGCTCGCGTTCCGGAACCTGAAGCGCACGACGATCGTCGCGCCGGTCGCCGGCACGATCGGGCAGCGGTCGGTGCAGGTCGGCCAGCAGGTCGGGCCCGGCGTGCCGCTGATGTCGATCGTGCAGCTCGACCAGCTGTGGATCGAGGCGAATTTCAAGGAAGGGCAGATCCGCCACATGCGCATCGGGCAGCCCGTCGAAGTCGTGTCGGATCTGTACGGCTCGCGCGTGACCTATCGCGGCCGCGTGCAGGGCTTCTCGGCGGGCACCGGCAGTGCGTTCTCGATGCTGCCGTCGCAGAACGCGGCCGGCAACTGGATCAAGGTCGTGCAGCGTGTGCCGGTCGTGATCGCGCTCGACGCGCGCGATCTCGCCGCGCATCCGCTGCGCGTCGGGCTGTCGATGCGCGCGACGGTCGATACGCACGACCGCAACGGCCACGCGCTCGACAGCGAGCCGCCGACACCGGCCGTCAGCACGCGCGTGCACGACGGCGTCGCGAGCGAGGCCGATGCGGCCGCCGCGGCGATCATTCGGGAGAATGCCGGCGGTTGATCGTCCGCCGCTGTGCGATGCGCCGCGGGCACCGGCCGGCCGATGTCCGAAAGATTCGAAAAAAGCATGATTCACGGCAGAAAATATCGTGCTTCGTACCGGCGCAACGCCGTGTCGCGCAGGGCTATGCTGTCGCGCTATCGGGACAGCAACGCGAATCGGAGGCACGTGTGTTCGATCTTTCAGGCAAGGTGGCCGTCATTACCGGAGGGGCGAGCGGCATCGGGCTCGGCATCGCGCGCGGCATGGTCGAGGCCGGCGCGCGCGTCGTTCTAGTCGGCCGCGATCCCGTCAAGGGCGACGCGGCGCTGGCGTCGCTGCCCGCCGGCGCCGAGCGGGGCCTGTTCGTCCAGGCGGACGTCACGCGGCGCGACGCCTGCGTGGCGGCCGTCGAGCAGGCGGAACGGCATTTCGGCAGGCTGGACATTCTCGTGAACAACGCGGGAATGAATATCCGCAAGCCAGGGCATGAACTGAGTGCCGACGAGTGGCACCGCATCATCGATACGAACCTGAGCGGCGCCCATTTCTGCGCGCAGGCCATTCATCCCGCATTCCGGCGCGCCGGCGGCGGCAAGATCGTCAATATCGGCTCGATGATGTCGCTGTTCGGCACCACTTACGGTGCGGCCTACGCGGCCAGCAAGGGCGGGATCGTTCAGTTGGGCCGGGCGTGGGCCGTCGAATGGGCGCCGGACAACATCCAGGTCAACACGCTGCTGCCCGGATGGATCGAAACCGAACTGATTGCCGAGGCCAAACGGCTGTTTCCGGATCTCGAACGCAGCGTCCTGGCGCGCACCCCTTTACGGCGCTGGGGCACGCCGCGGGACCTGGCCGGCATCGCCGTCGCGTTGTGCTCCCCCGAGTGCGACTTCGTGACGGGCGCGGTGATTCCCGTGGACGGCGGCTATTCGGTTCAGGGGTGACTGCCGCCCGAAGGCTTCCCGCCCGACTTTCGCATTTCCGCCATCGATGTCGGCGCCGTTCAAACGCATGTCGCGTTTGAGACGTCGGCGCCCCTGCCTCCCGGACTACTCTCGAACAGCACGTTGCGCGTGTGCCGCATGAGCCGGCGCGCCGCGGCGCCAGCCAACGAGACATGGAGACAATACGATGAGCAGCAATCGAGGTGTCGTCTATCTTGGACCGGGCCAGGTCGAAGTCCAGAAAATCGATTATCCGAAGATGGTCGATCCGAGCGGCCGCGCGATCGGCCACGGCGTGATCCTGAAAGTGGTCAGCACGAACATCTGCGGTTCCGACCAGCACATGGTGCGCGGCCGCACGACCGCGCCGGTCGGCCTCGTGCTCGGCCACGAGATCACGGGCGAAGTGGTCGAGATCGGTCGCGACGTCGAGACGCTGAAGCTCGGCGATCTCGTGTCGGTGCCGTTCAACGTGGCCTGCGGGCGCTGCGCGATGTGCAAGGACACGCATACGGGCGTGTGCCTGAACGTGAACCCGTCGCGTGCGGGCGGCGCGTACGGCTACGTCGACATGGGCGGCTGGATCGGTGGCCAGGCCGAGTACGTGCTCGTGCCGTATGCGGATTTCAACCTGCTGAAATTCCCCGATCGCGATCAGGCGATGGCGAAGATCCGCGATCTGACCTGCCTGTCCGATATTTTGCCGACCGGTTATCACGGCGCGGTGAGCGCGGGCGTGAAGCCGGGCTCGACGGTCTATATCGCGGGCGCGGGCCCGGTCGGGATGGCGGCGGCCGCCTCGGCGCGCCTGCTCGGCGCGGCCGTGACGATCGTCGGCGACATGAACGCGGAACGCCTCGCGCACGCGCGGGCGATGGGCTTCGAGACGGTCGACCTGTCGAAGGACGCATCGCTCGGCGAGCAGATCGAGCAGATCCTCGGCGTGCCCGAGATCGACTGCGCGGTCGACTGCGTCGGCTTCGAGGCGCACGGCCACGGTTCGTCGGGCCATGCGGAGGAAGCGCCCGCGACGGTGCTGAACTCGCTGATGGAAATCACGCGGCCGGCCGGCGCGATCGGCATCCCGGGCCTGTACGTGACGGACGATCCCGGCGCGAAGGACAAGGCTGCGCAGCACGGCAGCCTGAGCATCCGCTTCGGCCTCGGCTGGGCGAAGTCGCACTCGTTCTTCACGGGCCAGACGCCGGTGCTGAAGTACAACCGCAACCTGATGCAGGCGATCCTGTTCGACCGGCTGCCGATCGCGAAGATCGTCAACGTCGAAGTGATTTCGCTCGACCAGGCGCCGGAAGGCTACAAGAAGTTCGACGGCGGCGCGCCGCGCAAATTCGTCATCGACCCGCACGGGTTGCTGGCAGCGTGAGGCGCTAGCGTTCGACGCGCGCGACGCGTCATGCGAGACGGGCGGTGCCGGAAGCGGGCCGCCCGTTTCTACTGGCGAGGCGCGGAGCAGGGCGGGCCGCGCTCAGTGGCCGCGATAGAGCTGCGCGATTTGCGTATTGCCGGTGCTGGTGCGTCGCGCATGGGTGGTGTGCACGCTCACACCGTGGAAGGCGCGGGCGCGATGCGCGGCGCCACGCCTGGCATTCGAGTCCGCCAGGCGAACCGTGCCGGTGCCGTGCGACCGGTCGGGTGCACGCATGGCCGGCGTGGCTCGCGCGACTGTCGTCCGTTCGCCGGATTCGCCGACATCCAGGCTGCCCTGGCGGGCGGTTGGCACCTGCGTTCCGTCAGTCGAATGAAACAGATAGGCGGGCGCCGGCAGGACCGGCAGCACGGGATCGTTCGATGCGTACAGGCCGGCATGGCTCGCCCTCGCGCCATACTCATTCGACCCGCGACAAACGGGATCGGCCTTGCATGTCCGGTCGACCGTCACGTAGCCGCCGACCAGCAGAACGAGTGTCAGGAGGCTCAGGATCGGCGCGCTCGATGCGCGCGGCCGTCGGAATGCCGCGTTGCGAAGCGCCCGCGCGATGCGCGATGATCACGTGTGAAAGGAGTGCGCCGCATGCGCGCCGTTCGATGCGACGCGGATCGAATCGAACGGCCAGTTCCAGCGGCCGCACACGGGGCAGTGCTCGAGCGCGCGGAAGGCCACGAAGCCGCATTCCCTGCAGCGGAAGCCGGCCGTGCGCCGCGCTTCGGCTCGCGCGTTCAGGATCGCGCGCCAGTCATCTCGTGCGTGAATGGTGCGGTTGGGCAAGACTCGCATCGCGGCAAGCGGACGGGCGCCGTCAATGACGCGAACGTTCGCCGGTCGTCATGATCGTTTCCGGCAAGGCAACCGATCGGCTCGTGCAGGCATCCGGCGGAGCGCGCGTCGCCGCCGGTCGTTCGCATGCGGTGCTCATGAGGTTCTCCGTGACGTCGGGTGCGCGGAACACGTTCGTCCGTGGCGACCTACCGCTTCATTCTTGGTCGTCGGCGCGTGAAACGCAAGGCGCGGGCGGGCCGTCGCGATTCGTCGGATCCGACCTATCCGTCCTGCCGCTGCCGCGCTGCGAGCGTCCCGATGGTCTGCATCGCGTGCTCGACGGCCGGCGTCCACGGCCGGCCGTCATTGAGCCGAAGATAGCGGCGGAATCCGCCGGTCGCGGAAAAGAGCGGCCCCGGCGCAATGCTGACGCCGCTTGCCATCGCGTCGCCGAACAGGTGCATCGCATCCACGCGCGGTGGCCGTTCGATCCACAGGAAATACCCGCCGGGCGGCGCGAACACGTCTGTACTCGCGGGAAAACAGGCGCGCACGGCCGCCAGCCTCTGCGCCTGGTGCGCAGCGAGATTGCGGCGCAGCTTGCGCAGGAAGCGGTCGTAGGCGCCGTCGCGCAGGTCGCTCGAAATCGCCATCTGCGCAGGCACGTCGGCCGCCGGCGCGCTCGCGCCTTTTGCCTGACGGATTTGCCGCACGTAGCGTCCGGCCGCGACCCAGCCGATCCGGAACCCGGGCGCGAGGCATTTCGAGAACGAACCGCAATGCAGGACGAGCCCGCTGTCGTCGTACAGTTTGGCGGGGCGCGTGGGGACCGTCCCGAAATGCAGCTCGCCATACACGTCGTCCTCGATCAGCGGCACGTTGCGTGCCGCGAGCAGGTCGATCAGCGCGCGCTTGCGCTCGTCGGTCAGCGTCGCGCCGGTTGGGTTGTGGAACGACGTCATGAACCAGCAAGCGCGCACCGGATGCGTGTCGAGCGCTTTCTCGAGCGCGTCGAGATCGAGGCCGGTGCGCGGGTCGACTGGAATCTCGACGGCCTTCAGGTGCAGGCGCTGCACGGCCTCCAGGACTGCGTGGAATGCCGGTCGCTCGATCGCGACGATATCGCCCGGGCGCGTCAGCGCTTGCAGGCAGAGCGTCAGCGCTTCGAGCGCGCCGGTCGTGATGACGATCTCGTCCATCGGCAACGCCCCGCCCGCATTCAGGTAGCGCAGCGCGATCTGGCGGCGCAGCCCGTCGTGGCCGGGCGGCGCGCCGGACAGCAGGGCCGTGCGATCCATGTTGCGGGCCGCCGACGCCATCGCGCGCCACAGGCTGCTCATCGGGAACAGCGAATAGCTGGCGAAGGCCGAGCCGAGCGGAACGATGTCGTCGCATTTGAGGGAGTCGAGCAGGCGGAACAGCGTATCGTCGTTGCCGGCTGGCGGGGCGGCCGGCTTGCGCGGCGGTTCATGGCCGAACCGCACGTGCTTGTCCTCGAGGTTCGCAACGAAATAACCGGACCGTGCACGCGCGACGATCAGACCCTCGCTTTCGAGCGCGTAGTACGCGCGAAACACGGTGGACGGGCTCACGCCGTACGCGCGACAGGCCGCGCGCACGGTGGGGATGCGCACACCGGCCGCCAGATCGCCGCGCCGGATGGCTTCGGCGATCGTCTGTGCCAGCGCCGCATATCGCTTCATGACGGCCCTCCGGGCGCGTGGGCGTCGCTGCAAAAAGAGTAGCACGGCACCCGTCGCGCGCAATCCCGTCGACGCGCTGATCCGCATGTTTTGCGTGGCCTCTGATCCTTTTCTTTCGTCTGACGAGCGGGCATCCTAGCGCAAGCTTCATTCCCGATGTCCGATCGATACGGAGACCCCGCTGCCGCGCGGCGGATCCGTAGCGCCCGCGCATCGCGTGCGGGACTTTTCCGCGGCGTCCTCCTTACCTTTCCCGGAATCAACCAGCGTGAAATCGACGACCCTCATCGCGGGCCTGATGGCCGGCCTCGCCCTCGGCATGTCCGGCGGCGCGGCACAAGCCGCCTGCATCAGCAATCCCGCCGCCCAGCCGAACACGACGTTTCCCGCCGCACTGACCGGCAAGCTCGTCTATCACAGCTACGTCAAATACGGCGACGGCACGAGCCAGTTGTTCCTGTACGACTTCTCGGCTCATACGCTGACGCAACTGAGCAAGAGCACGTGGGGCATCACCGATCCGATGAACGGCGTGTTCAGCCCCGACGGCAAGTGGCTCGCATTCATGGGCATCAGCAACGGCGCGTGGAACGTGTTCATGCTGCAGCTTGGCGCCGGCACGCCGCCGGTCAACCTGACCAACAGCACGGGTGCCACGCGCAACGAGGACCCGAAATTCAGCGCGGACGGCAAGACGCTCGTGTTCAAGCAGAACGGCGACGTCAAGCAGGCCACGCTGTCGTACACGAGCGCGGGCCCGGTGTTCACGTCGGTCGTGAGCCTGACGAATGCGCCGGCCGGCGCCGAATACTCGATGCCGTACCTTTCGCCGGATGCGAGCGCCGTGTACTACGCGACCGGCACGGGCGCGAATATGGGGCTGATGAAGCGCACGCTCGCGACCGGCGTCACCGTCACGTTCGATCACCCGGCCGGACTGCAGACGTACTACCCGATCGTGCGTGGGGACGGCATGGTGTTCTACGCACGCTGGAAAGACAGCGGCCAGGCCGACCAGATCTACACGAAGACCGCGGACCCGGCATCGACGCCGAACGCGTTGCCGATCAACGATTGCGTGAGCAACAACTCGGATCCGGCGCCGGTGACCGGCACCAACTATGTGTTCTTCTCGTCGACGACGGCGGGCGGCTATCAGCTCTACGTCGGCGACGTGACGACCGGCCAGCGCTGGAGCCTGTCGCAGTTCGGCGTGAACGCCGACACGACGAAGGCCAAGCTCGGTTCGAGCTACTACGGCGGCCCGGCCGCAGCGCAGCCGACGCTGCTGTCGCAGGGACATCCGGCGGCCGCGTCGGCGAGCTACAACGCATCGCTCACCCCCGACAAGGCGTTCGACGGCAACACCACGAGCACGCGCTGGGATTCGCCGGAAGGGGCGGGCGTCGATCCGCAATGGATCTCCGTGGATCTCGGCGCGACGAAGCATATCGATCACGTCGATCTCTACTGGGATGCGGGCGCGCTCGTCTACCAGATCCAGACGTCGAACGACAACGTCAACTGGACGACGATCTACTCGACGAGCAACGGCGTTTCATATAACCACGTCACGCTGCCGAATCTCAACGGAAGCGGCCGCTACGTGCGGATGCTCGGCACGAAGCGCGCGACGCAGTGGGGTTACTCGCTTTACGAAATGCAGGTGTGGGGGTCGTAAGTGCGCGCTGGAAGCGGCGGCCAAAGTCGATGCATAGTGTCGGCACTGCTGGAGCGGTCGCCGATACGTTGCAGATTCCGGAATCTTGATGTTTTCGGAAAACGCTGGGCGTGCGGTGTGTCAATCGCGGGCGATGGGCTGACCGGACGAGGGAAGGCGAAGGTGCCGGAAAGGTTAGAAGAAGACGGACCGCTTCGCGCGGGCAAGTCCGAACGCTCCGCGTTACGTCAACGCGTCCTGGGTATCGGGTTTAGGTTCGGGCAGCAGTGATCAGGGCATCCCGGACTAACGTTCACCTCGACGCGCCGCCCCGATTGGCCGAACTCGTCCGGTTTGAAAATTTGACCCATGAAATCGCTTTTCTCGCCACGGATCGAAAACTGACCTAGGGCAGTCATCACGTTTTCCGCACGTCGCGTTGCAAGCTGCTTCGCGTCTCGCTCGGTTCTTTCGGCCAGTCCTACAAGCCATACCGTATCGATGATCGGAAAGCGCGTTTTCAGATCGCTAGACCATGTCGATAACCTCGATAGTTCGATCGAAGAAATTGCGCTCGAATCAGTATCGAAAACAATGTCGATGTAATGGGCAGGCATGTTCGACGGACCGTCGCACGCGGATGCTGCATGTGCGCAGATCAACGTGAGCGCGGCGGCAGTCAGGAACTTAGTCACCATCGACGACGTACCCCGCAATGCTGTCGGCGTTGTTGATTGCCAAGGCCGGATGCGATCGCCCCCATTCAGGAAGGAATCGCGTGATTGTGTATTGATCATCTGTAGATGACATCGTGTCGTGGAAGTGCGTTGCTTCATGGATGATAGTGGATACGTGGGAATCGGCATTCGCAGTCCACGGGCGCATCGTGCAGAATCGCACGCTGATGGCGATGGTATGTGTTGTCGTATCCGGCGCGCATACGTGCGCCGCTTCCCCGTCGGTGCCAACCGGGTTAGGTGTGCATCCGGTCGCCAGATCGGCGGCGCTTCCGGTACGGACGACGTTCTTTTCATTGAAGGAGCGCACTACCTTAACTACCGGTAATCCCCCCGTTTTGCACGGGGTTCAGAAGTAGAAACTAAGCGGCCACGGCCAACCGCTGCTTTGGCGTAAATCCGCCCAGGGCCATGTTCGGGCGGTCATGATTGTAAGTCCACATCCAATCGGTCGCGAAGCGCTGCACGTGGTCCAAGTCTTCCCAGTGGTACTGCGACAGCCATTCGTACCGTACGGTCCGGTTGAATCGTTCGACATACGCATTCTGCTGCGGCTTGCCCGGCTGGATGTAGTCGAGCCTGATGCCGTACTGTCGGGCCCATTCGATGATCGCCGCGCTCAGGTACTCGGGCCCGTTATCGCACCGAATCGCTTTGGGCCTGCCGCGCCAACCGATGATCTGCCGCAGCGCACGGATCACGCGTTCGGACGGCAATGAGAAGTCGATCTCGATGCCGAGTGCCTCGCGGTTGAAGTCGTCGATCACGTTAAACAGCCGGATGCTACGTCCGTCGGCAAGTTGGTCGTGCATGAAGTCCATCGACCAGACCTGATTGACGGCAGACGGCACCGCCAGCGGTTCCGGGACCTGCCTGACCAGTCGCTTGCGCGGCTTGATTCGCAGGTTCAACTCCAGTTCACAATAGATCCGGTACACGCGCTTGTGATTCCAGCCGAAGCCTTTCACGTTGCGCAGGTACAGGAAGCACAGTCCGAAGCCCCAGTTCCGGTGGTTGTCCGTCAGGCGCAGCAGCCAGTTCGCAATCTCGTCGTTCTCGGCGCTGCGCCGACCGACGTACCGATAACAGGCCTGACTGATCCCAAATGCCTCACATGCCAGCCGGATCGATACGCCCCGGCTGCACACCGCATGCATGGCCATCTCACGCCGGCAAGATGGCCTCAATCTTTTTTTGCGAGCGCCTCCGCTACGATCTCGGCCTTGATCTTCTCCTCGACGTACATCTTGCGCAGCCGGGCGTTCTCGGCCTCCAGTTCCTTCATCCGCGCGATCAGCGAAACGTCCATGCCGCCGTACTTCGAACGCCATTTGTAGAACGTCGCCGTGCTGATGCCCAACTCCCGGCACAGGTCCGGCACCGACAGCCCCGATTCCACGCGCTTGAGCGCGTCCATGATCTGGCTGTCCGTGAATCTCGATTTCTTCATTCCGTAGAACTCCCTCAACAAGAAAATTCCACTTCTGATCACACCGGTTTTTCGGGGGGATTACCGGCCCACTTACAGCCAGAAGCGCTCGGGCGCCGCTAGGGTCTGCGCGAGGGCCGGCTCATTCGACAGCCCCTGAACGATCACCTTGCCGTCGTCATCTCGCAGGGTGTCGAGCACGAAGAAATCCCGCGTTTGCGGCCCGTCAGGCGTCGTGCGCGTGAGCGACACGCTGCGATAGAGGTGCGTGGCCTGTGGGTCGCGGTAGTCGCCCGTGGCGTTGTAGCTCGCCATGGCACCGCCTTTCCCACTAGGCAGTGAGTAGGTGTGCAAGACGCCGCCGACGCAGAGGCGGGTCTCGTTCGTGATGGTGGTCATGCTCATGTCCTCCGTCAAATGGTTGAGGCGCGCGCGATGCGCACCGTAATGGTTGCCACGGAAGTCGTAACGCCGACCACGTGCGGGATCGGCGCCCCGCCCAACCGGTGGCGAGCCGACGGCGCCGCGCGCCCGGCCCGGCCTTGCCCGGCGGGGCCTGGCCAAATATAGGGGAAAATGCGGCCGATCTGACAGCGAAAAGTTTCCTATCTGATAAGAATAGTTATCAGATACGCGGGCTTCTGCAGTCGCGCTCAGCGTCTGCAGATTATTGACTCGCTGCAAACTTGCCGATCCCTGACCGACGGTCGTCGCGAATTAGACGTGATGCGCGTGCTGCACGCATCGCTGCTAGCTGACCTTCAATCGCGTCGTCTTTCTGGGCGAAGCTGTTCATGCAAACGTACGACACGTCTTCCCAGAACCACGCAATCGCATTCACGAAGCGCGTGAGCAATTCGCGCGGGAGCACAGCCTCACGAAAGGCCGGTACAGCAGGCGGCCCCATAATCGGATTTTCGGTGGGCCACGGGTACGGCGCAGACGTCCACATCGGCCATAGCTCCGGGTGGGCGCGAAACAGCGCGTCCGACGATGGCCCATCACCGTGGCGGCAAGCGTTGGCGACCAACTGCAGGAACGCAAGGTCCGCATAGCTCGGAAAGCTCGTCAGTTCGACGCCGCGCAACGTGTAGAGAAGCAGGCTCAACTTGTCGAAAGGGCCCTTCCGGGCACTGCGTAGCTGGCCAACGTCTCCGGCGCCGTCGTGGTGAACGCTGTCACTCAGCCACGCGCGCAGCTGGCGTTCCCAGATCGACTGAACGGCGAGGCAGAACGCCTGGATTGTTGCTTGCAGCAGCGCCTCGGCGTCGGCGTGCGCGAACGGGGCGCCCCCTTCTTGGGTTTTGCTCCAGTGCTCGATGTCGCGATCAAGCGCCGTCAGCGCCGGCTGCACTACATCACGCAGAAACGCGCGGATTCGCGGCCTATACAGGGCCGTCTGCACATCCGCGAAGGTTTGATTCAAGTGCAGCGCGTCAAGGGCGGTCATGGTCGTGATTGGCGAGGAGTTTGCTTGCTCTTTCAGAGCGGTGTTCCGGCAGACGAGAGTTTCTACCAATCCCCCTCGAAACACCCTCTGTCGCGAACGATCGCTGGACCACTATTTTTCCCGCGGTCAGCAAGCGGCAGCCATAGCCAGGTTCAACGCCCGTGGGTCTCGAATTAATGTAGCGTAATTCCTTCGATAGTTTCCAAGGTCGTGCGACCGTCGACGGATAGGTCGAGCAACCTCATCGCTTCGGTGTTCAAGAGAAACGTCACCGTCAAGTTCGCCTCGTCATAACGATACGCGGCGACGAGCACCACGTGCAGCGATTCGGCTTTGCTCTCGATGCCGACAACTACCCCCGCCAAGGCTTCCGCACGATCACACAATTCATCGAATTCATCGTCCGATTGCGCGGCGATAGTCAGTTCTGTGACTTGTTCCATCGTGTTGTCCTTCCTCCATTCAGATTGAAACACGGTCCGGTATTCCGGATATGGTATCCGAATCTGGATGCAGTCCAAGTGAGCCAATGCTGAGCGGAAATGGTTCGCGAAGTCAGGCGTGCGTTGGCGGAGAGTCCAGCTTGAAGCGGCAATAGTGACGTTCGGACAAGACTATTATTTTCTCTACGACTTCCGCTGTCGTCTTGGCTGTTGCCCCATCCATCCAACGCGCCTCCTGTCGAATGTGTACTCGACGGCCTTAACATCGACGATCGAGATCGTTTCGGTGGCAAGCCGCAGTGCCGGGATTCGATAGTCGGATCGAATGGGCGCCCCGTCCCCGACGTACTTCGGTCGCGCTACGGGCACGACGCGCTCGACGATCAAGAGCTCGTCGCCCTCAGGATCTGACGCATCCAGCTCAAGCTGCCTCATAGTCGGCGGCGACTGAACAACACTTGCGTGATGAAAGAGAACGACATTCGTGCCCTTTCCGCCCGACTGAATCGAGGGAAACACGACGCCGTCGAATCGAGGAAGCCGGCGCGAACCAAGGAATTCAGCAACCATCTGCGACGGTAGATATCCGTCGGCCTCATCTCCCGGGAGTACCGGTGTTTGGAGCGCACGACTCAAATGCTGTAGGAAGGCCGCACGCCCCCGCTTGTGAACGTAGTCGGGATCGAAGTGACTGAGATTCCCCACTTCAGCGGCCGTGATCACGGAAATGTCCAGCAGGCTCAGCTCGCGTACGATGTCAAACGCAGCGACGACACAGCACGCCCCTACCGGCGCCCGCACTTCGCCAACACACGTCTCCATGTCCGTCGCACCATAGAACACCGAAATTCCGGCCGCGTTCATCCGCCCCGAGCGGGCAGCGTGCGGCGGCGGCGAACCAAGCTCGCGCTCCGGGTTCGTCAGTATTTTGTTCAAGCCATCCAGCACCGAGGTCACGCGCATTCGCCAAACACGGGTTAGATCAGTTCCTGGCCCAGCGGCTTTCACGGCGGACCGGCGCGTTGCGTTGGGGAGCGCCTCCACACCCGAAAACATTTCGTGCAGCCGTGTCTCGATGGTCGGGTTGAAATACCGCGAACGGGTTCTCAACTCCTCTTCAATCTCATTCCAGAGAAACGAATCGGCGGTCGCTCGATCGTCGAGGTTAAAACGCAGATCATCGTCCAACGGATCGTCGTCACCGTTTTGTGGCGACCAAGGCCACTCATCGTGTAACGCCTCGAGCATCAGGTCCGCCGCCCGATCGTCTGCGCACTTGGTGATCGCCTGAATGACTTCGGCGGCGGTGAGTCCATCCGATATCAAACTCGTGCCCATGAAGGGCTCAGGCGCGCTTGCATTGAAGCGAGATTCGAAGATCGGAAAAATTCGTCGGGCATACTGCCGCGCACTCCAACTGATCGCTGTGGCGCCGCACACCGAACACAAAGCGACGCACCCGCTTGCCCGAATCTCGTCGCGCAAATAGTCGTCGCAGATGCAGTTGACACAGATGCGATCGTCGTCGGAATCGCATGGAGAAGTGTTGGTCATTGTAGTTTTCTCTTCTCCCGAGCGTTCCGCCCCCTACCTCGACTGGCCGATCGTCAGCAGCCGCGGGTCGTAGACAAACGGCCCCTCGCTGCGAAACGACACGATCGAATCGCGAAACGTAGGGTGGTCGGGATTCAGAATGATGTTCCACTCCGCAGGAATCAAGGCAGAAGGAACCTTGAAACCGAGCTTACCGGTGGGGCCGAGCCGTTCGCCGCCGAATTGCTGACAGCGCGGCAGCGCATCCCGTTCACGCCAGTTACGTGGAAGACGTCGGCGCTGCTCATCGCTGAAGTCGTCGTAGTGGGCCAGGTCATCACGCAGCTCAAGACGAACCATCCGCAGTTCCGGCACGTCTTCGACGTCGCCAACGTGCACAAGGTACTCGAGGGCGCACAAGGCCCGCGAAGACCCGAAATAAGCTGCGCGTTGTCCAGCGGGGTTCCAGCGTTGTCCATAGCGGGCGGCGCCTTCGCCATTCAGTGCGAATCGACGACTTGCCCACGCCGCGGCACACAAACGGTATACCACCATCGGTTAGACCGCGGCGCCGTAAGCGATCGCGTCCAACGCGCTATATACGTCAGCTGGATCGTCGTGAGTTTTGAGCCAAGCAACCGGACTTTCGCCGCCGAGGCGAACCGATGGTCGTTCGAGCCAACGATTCGCCTTTTCCGCGCTACCGAATACTTCGCGCGCGTAGGCCCGCACAGCGCGCAGTGTTTCATCATCGTGCCGAACCGCAGGGGATGTGGTACCCATTACCCGCAATTGGCGGCCGACCTCGCGCCGCACCGCATTTGCGATCTCCGACTTGACCTCATTTGACCCCACAAACGCCACCGCCCGTTTGGCGCTCGTCGCGACGTGTGCATGCTTCACCACGGGTTTCGCGGTCATTTGCCCGCTCACCTTACCCTGCTTGCGCGCCGGCGCGGCTGGTCGCGGAGCGCCTGCCGTCCTGGAAAAGCGTTGGGATGTGGATTTGGTCGTCATCGTGTTTCCTAGATCACGCCATATAGGATACGGGGGAAGCAGGTCAGAAGCAAACGAGCGCCGACCACGTCTTAGCCGGAAGTAGAACGACTGGCGACGCCCTATCCTTTCGCCGCGGAGAGCCCTGATACAACACTAACAGCATCTCGGTCGACCGCGTTAAAACACCAGGGCAACGTCACGAACCGGATCGTAGACCTGGACAAACTGCCCTGCGGGATACTCGATTTGGAATTGCGCCTTAAGCTCCAATTCCGCTCCGTCCGGAACTGCCAACTTGGCGCGAATTTGGGCCTCGTAATGCTTGACGAGCGCCTCCAAATGTTCAACCTGCCTCAACACCCTCATCTGGTACATATAGTCGCGCGCGCTATCGCCGTTGCTCATTAACCCGCCCCCTGGCGGATAATAGGTTGCCCCGTTTGACGTCGCGACACCAACATTCACGTGGCATTTCCTAAATTTCGCGTGTTCCTCAGCGGACATCCCTTCAGCGTTCGAACTCGATACCGGCGTATCCAAGAGGGCCGGCCAATTGCGATGAACGAGGTCAACCAGCAGAGGCTGAGTCCAGACAAGCGGCGCGCGGCGGTGATCGTGGCTCGTCGCAACAAGAAAATAGATCGCGTCGGGATGCACCATCGCGAAAACCACTTCGTCGGTCCGCTCGACAAACCCCGGTCGCCGAGGATGCGGTGCCACGCCGAGGTGAAAGTGATGAATGCCCCAATCATCCAGAAGCCGGTCGTGGGTCGCGAGATCTGCGACGCGCACGCTGAGCCACGGCCGGAGCGTTGCGCCCCGCTCAACGGCACTTGCCAGCGCTCGAAATCCGGCTTCATGGACGTCGGGGACAGAAAATTCGGCGGCACGGACTACGCGGCGCGGTGCCACTGCAGGCATACGGCGCATCGCGCGGATCAGCAACATCACGTACTGGGGCACGTTCTCCCGCGCGTCGCCGGCCGAACTGGGGTCAAATTCTAGCTCCGCGAGGCGAGCATCGATGTACGCAACCAGATCGGCGCGAAAATTGGTTCGAATCATGTCGGTCGCGTGGTCAGGTGCAACTTGATCGCGGGCACTTGTTCAACGGCCGCGCCCGTCCACACTTCGCGCGTGAACGTGACGAGCGCCGACTGAAGCGCGCTCGCCCAGCCTGGCTTCGCAGCCTGCATCGCTTTCTGCCGTGCTACATCGCGGGTCGGGGCAGTTCGGTCACGCTTGGTCATCGGCGTCGAAATCCCAGAGCGGCGTGCCATCTCCCGGCGTCACCCGCGGCCTTTCCGTAAATCCCAGTCCAACCAAGAACGCGCGCACCCCAGCCTCGTCGTTGAACGGAACAAAATATCGGAGGCCATGGGTCCAGCCAGGCTGAAGAATTTCCACCAACGGCTGTCCATCGTTCAGCGACGTCACCCGCCCAAAGCGGAACACGGACCCCGGGACGACTCGCTTGCCCACTTCGTCGTTCATTCGAACCATCCAACCATCGACCGGCTCCCGAATGATCTTCATCGATGTTGTTCCCCTAATCGGTATCGCTGACGTGAAAAGCCGAACGCGGGCTACGTCGGTACGTTGTGGCGTTGCGGCGCGCAATGGTCGACCAAGCGATTCTCGCATGGCGAGCCGCCGAGGCATGGCAACTTCGCCCCACGATTGCAAGCCCCCCAGCTAACCCTATCGCGAATCTTTGAACGCGCCGTTCTGATATCGGAACAGCGCGTTCAAAGATGGACGCGCGTCGGCTGCCGGCGCTACCGCCGTCGCGCGATAGCGGCCGCACGGGCTATGGCGGCGCACTCCCGTGCCGATCACCGCCCCTCCCGGCCACCGGTTCGGCGCGCGATTCAGGTCCGCGGGGCAATTGTCCCAAAATGAAGGGTAACATAGTCCTTACTATCGACCCCTTCACTTCTGCCGCCAACGACTCGGCCACCTGCCCGTGGCAAACCAAGCGCTGTCCGAGACACAAGCGAGCGCTGCCCGGCGAACCTCCTTGCGTAGATAGCTAAAGTTTCTACGTAGAAACTTTTAGTTGAGGGAGGCACGCAGATGCGCCTGGTCTAGAAAGCCCCTTGCCCTATGGACTCCTCCGACTGTCGGTGCTCACCGGATATAGCATTTGCGACCTCAGTCAGCTGATAGTCTGTCGCGCATCGGGCTGAATTGGCAATCCAACGCCCCGTACGTCGGTGCGCTGCACTTGCTCCAGCGCATCGAGGTAGCAATGGACTGGAACAGCGGAAAGCTGCTCATCATGGATAAGAGCCAACGCCTCGAGTGCCGTACGCTCCGAGTCGATCAAGGTCCACGGCTCACCACGCCCGACACGTGTAATGCATTGAGCAAGTGCGGTGTCCGCTCAACGATACGGCTCCGCATCTCCGTCAGCGGATAAACAGACGGCTAGAACCAGCACGTTGGGCAGCGTAACGATGGCATCGACGTCGCCGCGACCTTTGCAGAGGGCGACAAGAGCGAGATGGTGTTTGAGCGATAGGCGACGTACCTGTTCCGCCGGAAGGGGTAGAAGCTGGGCCTTCGTGAGCGGCCGACGACGCAAGGTAGAGTGTTTTCGCATAGATGGATCTCGGCGTTCGACTCGATACCGAAATGACATTGGATTCGGGACCAGCGGGAGATTTTTAGAGGTGGCCTCGCAAAATCGGACAGCCAGATAAGTGGAACGGCCGGGGCCTGAGCCAGCGATAATGCCGGCAAAGGAACCGAGGAAATGACGAAGAGAACCCGACGCACGCACTCAGCGGCG